>NZ_DALZQO010000006.1:0-7610 GCF_032017025.1 Hydrogenoanaerobacterium sp. | reverse complement strand
GACCCTGCTTGCAGCAAGCGCGCGTTCCGCGGGCAAAACCTATGAAGAGGCTGTTGGCAGCCGCTGGGCAATGGATACCCCAATCCCCGAGAATATTAAAAAAATGGTGGTGCAGGACGCCGCCAACGCTGCAGAGATTGCATCAAAGGTTGATTTTGTATTCTGTGCAGTTGATATGAAAAAAGATGAGATTAAAGCACTGGAAGAAGCTTATGCAAAAGCAGAGTGCCCGGTTATTTCAAATAACTCCGCTCACCGCTGGACAAAGGACGTACCGATGATTATTCCCGAAATGAACTCAGACCATACGGAAATCATCGAGAGCCAAAGAAAACGCCTTAGCACCAAACGCGGTTTCATTGCGGTGAAATCGAACTGTTCTATTCAGAGCTATGTTCCCGCTTTGGCGCCACTGATGGATTTCGGCGTAACCAAGGTTCTCGCGTGCACCTATCAGGCAATCAGCGGCGCGGGCAAAACCTTTGAAACCTGGCCGGAGATGGTGGATAATCTGATTCCATACATCGGCGGTGAAGAGGAAAAGAGTGAACAGGAGCCACTGAAGATTTGGGGCAGTATTGCGAATGGTGAAATTGTTGCCGCCACCTCCCCCGCTATCACCACACAATGCCTGCGTGTTCCTGTAGCCAACGGGCATACCGCGGCGGTGTTTGTCAGCTTTGAGAAAAAGCCGTCTCTCAATGAAATCAAGGCACGTTGGGCTGCGTTCAGCGGTGAGCCGCAAAAACTCGAGCTGCCCTCTGCACCCAAACAGTTCCTCAACTATTTTGAAGAGAACGACCGTCCTCAGGCGAAAACAGAACGGATGTTGGAAAACGGTATGGCAATTTCTATTGGTAGGCTACGCGAAGACAGCCAGTATGATTACAAATTTGTATGCCTGTCGCACAACACCATTCGCGGCGCAGCGGGCGGCGCGGTACTGATGGCAGAGCTTTTAGCTGCCAAGGGTTATCTGGATTAACTTTATAGACACATTACCGAGTACAAAATTGACATGACTGCGCAAGATTTTATATTCGGCCGAAAGGAGCACGAGCGAATGAAAAAAACAATATTCACCGGTGCGGGTGTTGCTGTTATTACCCCAATGTTTGCAGACGGTTCGATCAACTACGATGAGCTTGGGCGCATCATTGAGTTTCAACTGGCAAACCACACCGATTCCATCATCATCTGTGGTACCACGGGCGAGAGTTCTACCATGACTGACGAAGAGCATGTAAAAGCGATCGAATTCGCGGTGAAGCAGGTTGCGGGCAGAGTTCCCGTTATTGCAGGTGCGGGCAGCAACGATACCGCCTACGCGCTGTGGCTTTCGAAGGAATCTGCCGCTGTTAAGGCTGATGCGCTGCTGCATGTCACCCCTTATTATAACAAAACCTCACAACTGGGTCTTATCCGCCACTTCAACACGCTGGCAGATGCAACCGATTTACCGATCGTCCTTTACAATGTACCCAGCAGAACGGGTATGGATATCACCCCGGCAAGCTATGTAGAGCTGGCAAAACACCCCAATATTGTAGCGACCAAAGAAGCAAGCGGTAACATCAGCAAAATTGCACAGGTTGCAGCAGAATGCGGTGACAACCTTGATATTTACTCGGGCAACGACGACCAGATTGTTCCAATTCTTGCTTTGGGCGGCAAAGGCGTTATTTCGGTTTTCTCGAACATTATGCCGCAGCAGACCCACGAAATCTGCCAGCTGTTTTTTGACGGCAAGGTTGCAGAGAGCACAAAGCTTCAATTAAAGCTCCTGTCGCTCATGAATGCCTTGTTTATTGATGTAAACCCTATTCCTGTGAAAGAGGCTATGAACCTTCTCGGTTGGGCTGCAGGGCCCTGCAGGCTACCGCTGGTTGAGATGAGTGAAAGCGCAAAGGCACACCTTGTGGCGGAACTCAAGGGTGCCGGGCTTTTGAACTAATTATGATACGCTAGGATGTGTAATATGAAAAAAATTATACTCTCGGGCGCAAACGGAAAGATGGGGCATGTCATTGCATCGTTTGTAAAAGAGAAAAGTGACTGTGAAATCGTAGCGGGTATTGATAGAAACACTAAAACCTATGATGACTTCCCTATTTTTGCAGTTCCTGCACAGTGCACAATCAAGGCGGACTGCATCATAGACTTTTCACACCCATCATTGCTCAACCCCATACTGGAGTATGCGGCGCACACCTCCACCCCTATTGTGGTGGCAACCACCGGAATTTCGAACGAACAGATTGCACTGATGCGCAAAACCAGCGAACTGGTGCCGGTATTTTCTTCGTTTAATATGTCGTTAGGTGTAAACCTGCTGCTCGAGCTTGCCCGAAAAGCTGCCACCGTGCTGGGGCACGATTTTGACATTGAGATTGTAGAAAAACACCACGACCAAAAGGTGGATGCACCAAGCGGTACCGCAATTATGCTGGCGGATGCAATCAACCATGCGCAAAGTGATTGCTACGAGTACAAATACGACCGCCACAGCAAACGTGAAAAGCGCAGTAAAAGTGAAATTGGCATGCACTCCATTCGCGGCGGCACTATTGTTGGCGAGCACGATGTAATTTTTGCGGGTAAAGATGAAATTATAACGCTTTCGCACACTGCAATGTCCAAAGAAATTTTTGCTACAGGCGCTGTCAATGCGGCAGTATACCTTGCAGGCAAGCCCGCCGGACTGTACGATATGGGTGATTTAGTGGGTATGCAAAACCCAGCCGAATAAACAGGAGGGTGTTAAGTCATGAACGGTGTTAGCAAGCTTTCCGTGTGCGACGATATCGCACTGGTAACTTTTAATAAGATTGGTGCAGATTTAAAGTTTATTTCCGCAGTATTTACCGACTTTGCCAAACAGGGTATTAACATTGATATGATTTCACAATCTGCCCCTACAGGTGACTTGGTAAGTGTTTCGTTTACCGTTGCAGGTGAAGATTTGATCAAGGTGCTGGCACTCACCAACAAGTATAAGGCGCAATATCCCGATATCAAACCACTTGTAAGCAGCAGCAACAGCAAGGTTCAGCTGTTTGGCGAGGAGATGCGCAATATGGAGGGCGTTGCTGCAAAGGCAATTTCCACTGTAGCAGGCGCAGACGCACATGTACTGATGATTACCACCTCGGAAGTAGATATCTCGCTGCTGCTGACCGCATACAACCTTGAACAAACCATTGAGCTACTGGAAACAGAATTTGGCGTAAAAGCCCAAAGATAAAACAAAGAAAAGACGGCAAATGCCGTCTTTTCTTTGTTTTACAGCGACTCTACATAGCTTCTCACCACGGATATGGAGTGCCTGAGCTTGATAAGCTCTTCATCGGTCAAATGCAGCTGTACAATCTCTTTTACGCCGGTACGGTTGAGTATGGCAGGTACACCGCAAAAGACGTTGTATTCGCCAAATTCGCCATCCAGCAGCGTGGAAACAGGGATTACACGATTCTCATCGTACAGGATTGCCTTGATGATCCCCGACACTGCAGTTGCAATGCCGTAGTACGTGGTGCCTTTGCGCTCCAGTATCTCCCACCCCGCTTTAACGGTCTCTTTTACCAGCCGGTCTAGGTCAACGCCGGTAAAGCGTTCCTTGTTGTCTGCAAGTATTTGAGAAAATGCCTTGCCGCCAACGGTAACATGTGACCATGGCACCATTTGGCTGTCGCCATGCTCCCCCATCGTATAGGCGTGCACACTTCTGGGGTCGACATGGATCAGCTCACCGATAAACGTTTTCAAGCGGGCAGAATCAAGGGAGGTACCTGACCCGATGACCTGATTTTTGGGCAAGCCCGACAGCTGGTACACATACTGTGCGATGATGTCAACCGGATTGGAAACGACGATAAAATGGCCCGCGAAACCGCTTTCCATAATTGACGCAACGATTGACCGGATAATCGTTTTCGTTGCTTCCAGCGTATCGAGCCTGGTTTGCCCTGCCTTTGGCGGTGCGCCTGCCGTAATGACAATGATGTCCGCATCACCGCAGGATTTATAATCCCCCACCGAAACCTTGACGTTGCGGTTGAGGTAATTGATACCATGCTGCAAATCCATCATTTCTCCATAGGCGCGCTCTTTGTTGATGTCGATAAGCATTACTTCGTCACAAACACCTTGTGTAATCAAGCTGAATGCGGTGGATGAGCCTACCAACCCTGCGCCTATAATCACCACTTTGCTTGTATTTATTTTCATATGCATAGCTCCATTCCATTGTTTTGTCTTTAGCCTACTACATTTTCACAAATGATCAATACTATTTCTGGTGGTTTGCATACTGCCACGCAAAAAAAGCTTCCGATATAGTATCGGAAGCTTTTTATAGGTTATACAATTGTCGGAACAAGCAGTGTAAACGGGTAAACCGGAATATTTCGCACCACGCTATACACCAACAGCAACATTAAAACCCACCAGAGCACACGGAATGACAGCCGGCGGTCAATGTTGTTCTGCCCTGTTTTAACATAATCAACCATGCGCGCCGCAATATACAAGACAATAAACGGCAGCAGTATTATCAAAGCAGGGTTAAAGCGAAACGCCCGATAGAATTGGAGATGCAGCACGCTGCGCAGTGCGCGCGATGCACCGCAGCCCGCACAGTAAAAGCCTGTAAGGGTGCGCACAGGGCATGGAATGCCCGCCCCCCGAGGATTGCTGAAATAAAGCCACATCGCACCCGCCAGAAGCAAGGCTAAAATTGTTCCGACGATTAAGAGACGCTTTTTCATCAAAGTTAGAAATTATAGTTATACATCATGCCGCTATCGGCTATGCTAAAGCCAACCACAACCATAAAGACAATATAAAGAATGATAATTACTACGCAAGATACGGCTGCGATAATGGACCACATCTTGGATTTTTTAGCAGCACTCTGTGCGCCCAGAAAATCACCGATAGCCTGCGCCTTGTCAATTTTTGTTGCATAGATAATAGCAGGAATGCCAAAAGGTAAGCAGCACAGCACCGTTGCAAGAATTGCAAATATCAAATAGGTTGTACCGTTAATGGGATTAAAGCTCCCCTGCTGCTGTGGTGTGTCGTAAGCGTATTGCGGCGGAATAGGCTGAGACTCGCCGTATACCGGTGGTGACTGCGTGTTGCCCGCTTGTGCCTCACCGTTTAAAGAATTTCCGCATTGTGCACAGAAAACAGAATCATCCGGTAAATTTGCCCCGCATTTTGAACATATCATTTTATGTAACCCTCCTGAATCTTTCTATGGTAAACCTATTATAGCAAGTTATGATTAAAAATAAAAGATAATGCTTTGTAGCACAACATTAATTTTTAGAATTTGCAGTATTGTTTAATATATTTCTCCATAGCTGCAAGCACATCAGCGTAACCGCCCTGTTCTTTGAGGTATTCGCAGAGATCCAGTACGTTTACAATGGAGTGAACATCAATGCCAAACTCGTCTTTAACTTCCATCACTGCGGTTTTCTCGGCATTCTGGCCAACCTCACAGCGATTCACCGAAATAAACATGTCGCTCACCGTTACCTTAGCCGCCGAAAGCAGGACAGGAACGGTCTCACGCACTGCGGTACCCGCAGTAATCACATCTTCAATGATAATGATGCGGTCGCCATCTTGCGGCTTGTAGCCAACCAAACTGCCACCCTCACCATGGTCTTTTGCCTCTTTTCGGTTAAAGAAGAAGGGCTTGTCAATACCGAAGTCGCGCGCCAAAGCACCCGCCGCAGAAGTTGCAAGCGGAATACCCTTGTAAGCGGGGCCAAACATAGCATCAAAGCGGTCACCGCAGGTATCTTTAATGCACTGAGCATAGAACTTACCCAATGTAGAAATCTGTGCACCGGTACGGTAGTTGCCGGTGTTGACAAAATAAGGTGACAACCTGCCGCTTTTTGTTTTAAACTCGCCAAAACGCAGTACATCTGCGCTCATCATAAATTCTATAAATTCTCTCTTGATTGCTGTTAACATGGGTTGTCCTCATTTCGTGATAGTGTGAATAATTTGTAATAATTATATCATAAACCGGTCTTAAAACACAGTTTTGCACTTGCGCATGGCGCAAGTTTGCGTGCTAAAGCACGCAAAGACCGTTTCCGATGTGATAAAACATATTTGCCAAAGGTTAAATATTCGTTTTATTATAACATAAAATTTGATCAGATACAAGAATCCGCGACTTAAACTGTTGCAAATTCCTCTTGTTTTTCATATTCCGATATATTGCTGCAAATTTCATAGAAGGAGGTTTTTAAATTTTCGTACACTTCCAGTACCTGGCTGCAGTTTTGCGTGGCGTTGCCAAGCACTTCATCGTAATGTGTTACAACCATTCCTACTATTTCGCTGCAAATCTTATTTTGCTCCGCCATTTTAGTAAGAATTCCGATGGTTTTTTCTTTACTGAAGCTATCCTTATAGCTGCGTTTGCCACAAAGGGCGCTCATAATATCTGCAATTGCAACCGCACGCTCACTGGGCGAAAGCTGTCCGGCTATAAGTTTATGCGGGTAACCTGAGCCATCCAGCTTTTCATGGTGACGCACAGCTATTTTGCAAACCTCGCTGTCAATGTAATCGGTAAGAAGCTCTTCAGTCACCACTACATGGTGCTTCATAATCCGCATCTCTTCGTAGGTAAGCTTCCCGGGGTTTTCAAGAATTGCGAGCGGTGTTGATATCTTTCCCAAATCATGCAGCAAGGCGCCGTAATACACCGCTTTTTTCTGCGTTTCATTCAGATGAAGCAGTTTGGCTATTTCGACGCTGATGCTAACCGTCATAATCGTATGAGAAACCGTAGTCTCACTTCGGAAATCAATGACATAAACAAGCAGCTTGAGGTATTGGTCGACCTCTTCGGGCGTAAACGGATAATTTGCCATATAGGAGGTCAATTCCTCAAGATAGCTGCCATCGGCTAGATGCCCGACAATATCATATTGATTGTTTGCGCAAATAAACAGGTCGAGCAGATCGGGGCTAAATTTGCTTTCGGAAAATAAATCATACATTTTATCATCCAAGCGAAACTTATTTTCCCGTAAATAGATATCCAGCCTGTCCGTAAGCGAAATCACCATGGCAATATCTTTATTTGCACAATCCACTCCGGAGAATTTATCATAATCAAGGTGATGATACAAAATAGCATCTGCTAGATCGGAAAGCGACGAAAAATGCTTTAAAAACAAGTAGCCATATACTGAATGCTCCCAAATATTGTGCGTCTCAAACTTTACAATGTTGTCAATCTCTTCGGTTTTGTAGGCGCCTATATCATGCATAAGCCCTAAAAAGCAAACTCGCTGCATCTCTTGGTTGGTGGCAGTACCGTCAAACTGCATCATTTTATAAATCATATAAGCAACGCGTTCACCATGCTCAAGCAATCTGGCATCAACCAAACTGAGAGTTCTGCAAATAATCGGAATAACATTTTGGTTTTGTAATACTACCATGTTCTACCTCCATTATCAGAAATGTGTTGTGTTTATATTGAGATATATACTAAAAAATCATCGAGCGCAACCTATATTGCAAATCGATGATTGGTAGAATAAAAAAAAGATACCCTCCGAGCAAAAGCG
>NZ_DALZQO010000005.1:100659-135617 GCF_032017025.1 Hydrogenoanaerobacterium sp. | reverse complement strand
GCGGCTATTTGTGCATTAGGCGGCAAGACGCCTAACGCACCTGCTAAAGCAGAGCCGAAAAAGGAGGGTGCTTCATGCACCCTCCTTTTACAATCCCATATCAGCGCGTTGCCCGCCTTGTAAATACCGCGCAGTACATCATAAGCGCTATATCGTAGACAAACTCTGGGGTTCGCCCTGCCTCAAATGTCAGCCTGCCAATCAATATGCCAAACAGCTCGGGGATGAGCAAAACCAGTGCGGTGAGGGCACAGGCATAGCCGGAAAACTCCAGCAGACGGTAACCCTTGTTGAGGTTTATTCTTGTAATAATCCGTGCCTGCGCCATCATAAACAAAATCGCAAATACCAGCATCAGCACCTCAAGCATATCGTCGGAAATTGTGACGGGTGAAGTGCGCGAGGTAAATCGTTCAATCAGCATCAAGCACTGGTACAGCACCGTCACCACTAAAACAGCAGAAACGGAGTATCCTTTCAATGAATCAGAACCCATGTTTACTGCCAGTACAATCATCACCACACCCGTAACCACCGAAATGAGCAGTGTGACCATCGTCAGCAGCAAATCCATTGTTTTAAACGGTTCACCACCCGTCAGCTGCGTAAATAGTTTGTAGCTGTCGGTCAGCGCTTTAAACTCGATTGCCATGCCCAATATGGTAGCCGTAGCGCTCGCCGGTTTCATAGAAGGGAGCGGTTCTTGTGAAAATTTTTGATGGCCAGAATAAGAAAAGATCAGTAAAGCCAGTAAGAAGCCTGCAAAGATCAAATGAAAAGCGGAATCCAATATACTGTGTGTACTATAAAAGCCCGTTTGCGGGTCAATAAAATCTAATTTTAGGACCATACGAAAGCATACCAGCAGCACCGCACCCAGTATAAAGGTAAGGTAAGCTGCCTTTGCTCCCTTTTTTGTAGAATGGTTCATCCTAGCCCTCCCAAACAAAATAAAGGAGTACATATAAAATGTGTACTCCTTTATAGTAACGATATTCAGTTTAAATTGCAAGTATAGGCTTATCTTTCTTCCAGAGGAATATACTCACGATCTTTCGAAACCGCTTTATAAGCCGGACGAATAATTCTGCCGCCGGTGATAAGCTCTTCAACGCGGTGCGCGCACCAGCCGCCAATGCGCGAACTGGCAAACAGCGGGGTGAATAGCTCCGGCGGAATGCGCAGCATCTTGTAAACCATGCCGGAGTAAAGGTCCACATTGGCACAGATAATCTTCTTTTCACCCTTTACAGCCGAAAGCACCTGAGGCGCAAGGCGTTCAACACTTTCAATCAGCTTAAACTCGTCGATAAACTCGGTGTTTTCGGCAAGCTTAAGTGCATTTGCCTTGAGAATCGTTGCTCTTGGGTCGCTCTTGGTGTAAACGGCATGGCCCATTCCATAAATTTTACCCGAAAGATCGCCCGCCTCTTTGCGTACCAGCTTGGTGAGGAATGCCGCAAGCTCGTCGTCGTTTTTCCAGTCTTTCACATTCTCTTTGATGCTCTCCATCATCTGCATAACCTTGGCATTCGCGCCGCCATGCAGCGGCCCCTTAAGCGAGCCGATACCCGCAGCGATGGCGGAATAGGTATCGGTACCGGACGAAGTGAGCACGCGGGTTGCAAAGGTGGAGTTGTTGCCGCCGCCGTGCTCTGCATGCAAAATCATGCATTTATCCAATAGCTTTGCCTCTTCTTCGGTAAAGGTTTTATCGGAGCGCATGGTATACAGAATCGTCTGCGCAATGGAGTGGTTTGCCTTGGGCGGGTGGAAATACATGCTCTTATGGTCGTAAAAGCGGCGTTTTACCTGATAAGCACTTACCATAATGGTGGGCATTCTCGCCACAAGCTCTACCGACTGGCGAATGACATTCTCAAGCGAGCAATCATCGGGGTCTTCATCGTACGAATACAGGGCCAGCACAGAGCGTGCAAGCTTATTCATAATGTCCGGCGAAGGGGCTTTTAAAATCATATCCTCGGTAAAGGTGTCGGGCAGCTCACGCATTTGAGCAAGCAGCGTGGTGAAATCGGTAAGCTGCGTTTTTGTGGGCAAATTGCCAAACAGCAACAGCCAAACCGCTTCTTCAAACCCGTAGCGATCCTCTTTTTCACAGCCATCAATCAGTTTTTCCACGTTGATGCCGCGGTAAATCAGCTCACCGTCAATCGGTGCTTTTTCACCTTCATCCATAACATAGCCATGTACGTTACAAATATTAGTAATACCCGCCATAACACCGGTTCCATCGGCGTTACGCAAGCCACGTTTTACCCCATACCGCTCGAAAGCAGAGGGATCGATATGGTTATACTTACGATACTCGTCGCATAGTATTTTAATGTCAGCACGCTCGTCTTCGGGTGCGACACCGTACTTGGCAGAACTAAATGTCATGATTGCTCCCCCATTTTTCTTAGAATTAGAAATACAGCCACCGAGGTCATACCTAGATCAACTGTGCAAAAATATTATTACTACTATAGCCCAGACAAACCGAGAAGTCAAGCAAAATCATGTTAAGATTTGAAAGTTTCGCAAAGTTATAATTCATATTAGCAAAATTTAGAGCATTTATTTCTTGGATTTAGGTAGTTTGTTTAAAAAATATGAAAGTTTCTGTTTTATCGTTTGCAAAACACAAGTACATTTTTCAACAGAAAGGTTGTTTAAGATGAAGATTCCTCTCATGCTTTTTTCTGTCTTCGCTGTACTGACGCTCTGCTTGCCGCTCGTAGCAGTGGGCTCTTCGCTGCCTGTGCCCGCTCCTGCTCAGAGTACGGTTCAGGCTTCACAGCAGCCCGCACAGGCGGTTTCACAGGCTGAGGTCAATAAAGTTCCACAGCAGGATACACCTGAGCTGCAAACAATTGAGGCAGCCGATACATTCCGCATTCTCAACCGCTCAACCGGCAAGGTACAAAAAGTAAAACGCATTGATTATGTGCGCGGCGCCGTGTGTGCCGAAATGCCGCCCAGCTTTCACACGCAGTCGCTCGCAGCGCAGGCGGTAGCAGCAAATACCTATGCAGTTCGCTGCCAAATTGAGCAGAAAAAAAATGCTGACCCTGGACTGAAGGGCGCAGATTTCTCGGCCGACCCCGACAACTGGGAGGGCTATGTTACCGAGGCGCAGGCGAAGGAGCGTTTTGGCGATAAATTTGATATTTACTGGGACAAGATTTGTAAAGCGGCAGATTTGGGCAGCTCTTATGTGATGGCGTACGAGGATGAACCGATTGTGGCGGCGTATCATGCCATCAGCACCGGCCAAACCGAATATGCCGGTAATGTGTGGCAGGGCAGCGCACCCTATCTCGTACCGGTAGAAAGTTTTGGAGATACCCTTGCCCCCAATTACGAAAGCACTGCGGAGTTTACCGCGCAGGAGGTGCAGGAGAAGCTGCTGGCGGAAGACAGCGGTATTCAGCTTGGCAAGGATAAAAACACTTGGCTCCGGGTTGTAAGCCGCTCGGAATCGGGGTATGTGCTCAGCGTTATGGCAGGAAACAAGCAGCTTGCCGGTAAAGATATCCGGCGTGTTTTTGGCCTGCGCTCCGCTGATTTTGACCTTGCATCAAACGGCAACACCTTCACCTTTACTATACGCGGCTATGGGCATGGCGTGGGGCTAAGCCAATACGGGGCGGACTATATGGCGCGGCAGGGCTCTACCTTTGATGAAATTTTAAACCATTACTACACCGGCTGCGAGTTGAAAATGGTAGCATAAAAAAGCGGGCGCTGTTGCGACCGCTAGCAAACATTCGCACCACCTCAATGAATCATATGGGCAGCCGAATGTTTTAAATGCATTATTTTAGGTAATGATGATTACAAAACAATTTTCATCAGCGGTTTACGGTGCCTTTCAAACAAAAAGCGATACAACGTGAATTTCATCACCCTGTATCGCTTAAAAATGCGTGTGCAGGCTTCTGCTGCACTTAGTCACACAGATGCAGCACAATACCCATATCGGTAATCCGCTGCTTCCATTCCTCTGAGAGCCCGCTGTCGGTAATAATTGTGTTAATCTCCGAAAGATCGCAGAAATATGCGGGGCGCACCACATCAAATTTGCTCGAATCCGCCACCAAAATTCTTTCAAGGGAGGATTTCAGAATGGCTCGTTTGGTTGGCACCTCGTAATTTTCAATGCAGGTGACCCCCAGCCCGGCGTGAACACCGGCTGCCGATACAAACACTTTTTGCGCACGCAGCCCGCGTATAAAATCGATGCCCTCGGCGCATTCAAACATCTGTGTGTTGGAATGATAATGCCCGCCGGCAAACATCATTTTTACACCGGGGTTACGGCGCAGCTCCATTAAAATGTTGATGTTGTAGCACAGCACCGTAATGTCGCTGTTGGTGGGCAAATACGGCACAATGCGCTCTGTGGTGGTGCCGGTATCTACAATAATAATATCGCCCTGTTCCACCAAAGAGGCGGCAAACCTGCCAATGCTATCCTTCTGGATGTTTTGCTTTTCAACCTCGCTGAACAGGTTGTACTCATTGTCGTTTTTGCTGACGGTATGTGCCGGGTTGTAAACGGACGTACCGTAAACATTCTCAGCAATACGGTTTTGCTCGAGTATTTTCAGATCGCGGCGGATGGTCATTTCGGACACGCCCAGCATCAAAGCAAGCTCTTTAATGGATACAAAACTGCGCACTTTTAGTATCTCAATCAGCTGATTGATGCGCTCCGTTTTTTTATTCATCTCCACACCGCCTTCCAAATGATAAATTTTGTGATAAGTCTAACACAATTTTGTTAAAATGTAAATAGTCTTAAAAAATTAATGTTAAAATGAAAATATTACAAAGTTTGTTACTATTTAATCTGTTAAAAAGTTAAAATATTAACATTTTTTGGTTGACACTCTTTTGCAAATGTGATAGCATGCAATTAAACTTAACTTTAGTCATACTAATTTCTTATTTTGATGGAGGACTTTAACATGGAAAACAATCAGATTTACGGCCACATTGATCACACGCTTTTGAAGGCGGTTTCTACCTGGGGCGAAATTCAGAAGCTTTGCGATGAGGCAATACAGTACCAAACCGCTTCTGTTTGCGTTCCCCCATCTTATATCGCACGTATTCATAATACCTATGGCGATAAAATCAATATCTGTACTGTAATCGGCTTCCCTTTAGGCTATAATACCACCGAAATCAAGGTGGCCGAGGTAAAACAGGCAATTTCTGACGGTGCAGGTGAGGTTGACATGGTTGTAAACCTTGGCGATGTAAAAAATGGCGACTTTGACAAGGTAACCGCCGAGATTTCCGCACTAAAAAAGGCGGCGGGCAGTAAAATACTCAAGGTTATTATTGAAACCTGCTACCTCACCGAGGACGAGAAGATTGCCCTGTGCAAATGTGTTACCGATGGCGGAGCAGACTACATCAAAACCTCCACTGGGTTTGGCACTGCAGGTGCAACCGAAGCAGACGTGCTGCTGTTCAAACAGCATATCGGCAAAGATGTAAAGATTAAGGCTGCCGGCGGTGTAAAGAGTAAAGCTGACCTTGAAATGTTTTTAAACGCAGGCTGCGAGCGCATTGGCACCAGTTCTGCAATTTCAATTTTGAATAAGGGTAAGGCCGGCTCGTATTAAGCGAAGGCTTTAAAAAGCTTCTATTAAAATAAAATAACGGAGGACAAAAACATGGCTAAAATTCCAACCCCGCACATTGAAGCAAAAATGGGTGACATTGCCCCTACCGTATTAATGCCCGGGGATCCGTTGCGTGCAAAGGTAGTTGCTGACACCTTCTTGACAAATGTGGTAAAATATAACAATGTACGTGGTATGTACGGTTTTACCGGTGAATACAACGGCAAACGCATTTCTGTTCAAGGCAGCGGCATGGGTATGCCCTCCATCGGCATTTATTCCTACGAGCTTTTCAACTTTTATGGTGTTGAAAATATTATTCGCATCGGTTCGGCGGGCGCAATCAGCGATGATTTGAATATCGGCGACCTCGCCATTGGTATGGGCGCATGCACCAACTCCAATTACGCGGCTCAATATCAGCTGCCCGGCACCTTTGCACCCATCGCAAGCTATGATCTGCTAAAAAAAGCAATTGAAAATTCCGAAAAATATGGTGTAAATTATAAAGTTGGCAATATTCTCTCGAGCGACACTTTTTACGACGATCAGGAAGACTGCCTGCTTCGTTGGAAGAAGATGGGTGTGCTTGCTGTTGAAATGGAGGCCGCTGCACTCTATATGAATGCAGCAAGAGCCGGCAAGAATGCACTGTGCATCCTCACTATTTCCGACTGCCCGTTTAAAGGCCTTGCCACCACCGCCGAGGAACGTCAAAATTCCTTTACCAGCATGATGAAAGTTGCATTAGACCTTGCGTAGAGACTGATTTATATTTATAATAGTAAAGCGGCAAGTCTCTCGAAAGGAATGTATTATTATGGCAAAAAGAGTTTTTATAATTGTATTAGACAGCGTGGGAATTGGTGAAATGCCGGATTCCGCACACTATGGTGATGAAGGCAGCCACACCTTAAAGGCCTGTTACGACAGCGGCAAGCTGCATCTACCCAACCTGCAAAAGCTGGGGCTTTATAACATTGAAGGCATTGGCTGCGGCGAAAAAGTTGCTGCTCCGCTCGGCGCTTTTGCGAGAATGCGCGAGGCCTCTGCAGGTAAAGATACCACCATCGGGCATTGGGAGATTGCGGGCATTATTTCGCCCAAGCCCCTGCCCACCTATCCCAACGGCTTCCCGAAGGAAGTTATTGACGAATTCGAGCATAAAACCGGACGTAAATCACTGTGCAATAAGCCTTATTCCGGCACCCAGGTGCTGCTCGACTACGGCGAAGAGCATGTGCGTACCGGAGATTTGATCGTATATACCTCGGCAGACAGCGTATTCCAGATTGCGGCGCATGAGGATGTCGTCCCTGTAGAAAAGCTATACGAATATTGTGAGATCGCACGTGATATGCTGGTTGGTGAGCACGGTGTGGGCAGAATTATTGCTCGCCCGTTTACAGGCACCTACCCCGACTATAAACGCACCTCCAACCGCCATGATTTCTCTTTGGCGCCGCCTGCACACACCTTCCTCGACAGCCTTGAGGAGGCAGGCCTTGCAACCTTCGGCGTTGGAAAAATCTACGATATTTTTGCTGGCAAGGGTATTTCCTCTACACAGCGTACCACCAGCAACGACGACGGTATGGCCAAAACACTGGCACATGCAAAAGAGGATTTTCATGGCCTGTGCTTTGTAAACCTTGTTGATTTTGATATGATGTATGGTCACCGCAACAACGTAGAGGGCTACACTGAGGCGCTGAACCAATTTGATGTACAGTTGGGCGAGTTGCTGCCACTGCTGCATGACGACGATGTTCTGATGATCACCGCCGACCATGGCTGCGACCCTGCAACCCCCAGCACCGATCATTCTCGCGAGCATACTCCGCTGCTGATTTACGGCAAAGGAATTCAGGGCGGGGTTGACCTCGGCACACGCAGCACCTTTGCAGACATTGGTGTAACAGCTGCTGATTTGCTGGGCGTTGCGGCAGGCACTGACGGACAGTCACTGGTTTCGCTTATTACCAAATAAGGAGGGGTTGGCATGGATGACAAGGCTTTGATTCGGGAAGCACTCGAGGCGCGAAAAATGTCTTACTCACCCTACTCCGGCTTTATGGTGGGCGCGGCCTTGCTTGCGAAAAACGGCAAGATCTACCGCGGCTGCAATATTGAAAGTTCCTCCTACTCTCCCACCAACTGCGCAGAACGCACCGCGTTTTTTAAAGCAATTTCTGAGGGTGTGCACGAGTTTACGGCAATTGCTGTTGTAGGCGCACACTGCGATGCAAAGCCCGAAGAGTTTGGCTACGCCTACCCATGCGGGGTTTGTCGCCAGGTGATGATGGAGTTTTGCGACCCAAAGGAGTTTCGCATTCTTACCGCAAAAAGTGAGGATGAATATACCTCCTACACGTTGCGTGAGCTTTTGCCCAACGGCTTTGGCCCCAACGATTTAAACCAGCAGGCATAATTATTAAGCCCTATGGCTTTTTAATAAAATTTTAAAAAGAAACGATTTTAGGAGGAAAAAGTATGAAAAGAATACTGGCAATTATTCTGGCAGTAGTCCTCGCAGTTTCCATGGTAGCCTGTGGTGCCCCCCAGACATCCACGCCATCTGAATCTGCTGCTCCTTCCGAGTCTGCTCCCGCAGAATCCGCTGGCGGAGACGGTAAATTTGAACTTGCCCTTATCACTGATATCGGAACAATTGATGACAAATCCTTTAACCAGGGCTCCTGGGAGGGTCTGAAAAAGTATGCTGAGGAGAAAAACATCACTCATAAATACTACAAACCCTCCGAGAAGAGCACAGATGCTTACCTGTCCTCTATCGAGCTGGCTGTTAAAGGCGGCGCTAAAGTAATTGTCACCCCCGGCTTCCTGTTTGAAGAGCCCATCTTTATTGCACAGGATACCTACCCCGATGTTAAGTTCATTCTCATCGACGGTAATCCTCATAATGCCGATTACTCTGAGTTCCGCACCGAGAAAAACACCGTTGGTATCGTCTACGCTGAGGAGCAGGTTGGTTACCTTGCCGGCTATGCTGCTGTGAAAGACGGTATGACCAAGCTCGGCTTCCTGGGCGGCATGGCTGTTCCCGCTGTTGTTCGTTACGGCTACGGCTTTGTTCAGGGCGCAGATGCTGCTGCAAAAGAGCTCGGCCTCGCTGACGGCTCTGTTAGTGTAAACTACCACTACACCGGCGGCTTCGATGCTACCCCCGAGGCTCAAACACTGGCTGCTTCCTGGTACCAGGCAGGCACAGAGGTCATCTTTGCTTGCGGCGGTGCAGTTGGTAACTCCGCAATGGCTGCTGCTGAACAGGCAAATGGCAAGGTAATTGGTGTTGACGTTGACCAATCCGCAGAGTCTCCAACCGTTATTACCTCCGCTATGAAGGGCCTGGGCGTATCTGTTTACGATATGATTAAGGCTTACTACGACGGTTCTTTCCCCGGCGGCGAGGGCCTTGTATTCAGCGCTGCCAACAACGGCATCTCTCTGCCGATGGAAAACTCGAAATTCGAGAAGTTTACACAGGCTGATTACGACGCACTGTACAAAAAATTGGCTGCCAACGAAATCGCTATTGTAAAAGATACCGACGAGGCAGGCAAAGAAGTAAAAGTTACCGATATCAAAACTACTGCTGTTAAAACTACTGTTGTAGAATAACGAAACATCCGCCGCATATTGCGTGCCGGCTGTTCACCCGTTAGGGCATAATGTGTAAACATTCAGTATTTTAGCATTCTATGGGAAGGGACTCCGCACAAGTGGGCGCTGAGCCCCTTCCCATTTCTTTTTACTTTTTTGAAAGGCAGCGGCTGCCGGCCGCGCCGTAGTTTTTCAAAAAAGCAAAACACCACGGAAACCGCTTAATTTAAAATAAGGTAAAAATAAGTGAAAACAGCAGGGGTGACAAGTATGGATTATATTATTGAAATGGTGAACATTACCAAAGAGTTTCCCGGCATAATCGCCAACGATGATGTGACTCTCCAACTGAGAAAGGGCGAGGTTCACGCATTGCTTGGCGAAAACGGCGCGGGAAAGTCTACGCTGATGAGCGTTTTGTTTGGTATGTATCAGCCGGAAAAGGGCATCATCAAGAAAAACGGGCAGGAGGTTAAAATTCAAAATCCCAACGATGCCAACAAGCTTGGAATTGGTATGGTGCACCAGCATTTTAAGCTGGTACATAACTTTACGGTACTCGAAAACATTATTTTAGGTGTTGAAACTACCAAAGGCGGCTTTTTGAAGATGGATAAAGCGCGCGAAAGGGTAATGGCTTTGTCTGACCAATACGGGCTGAAGGTTGACCCGGATGCGCTGATTTCGGACATTACCGTGGGCATGCAGCAGCGTGTTGAGATTTTGAAGATGCTGTACCGTGAAAATGAGATTTTGATTTTTGATGAGCCCACTGCCGTGCTTACCCCGCAGGAGATTGATGAACTGATGAAGATTATGAAAGGGCTTGCCGATGAGGGCAAATCTATTCTGTTTATCACCCATAAGCTCAACGAGATTAAGGCGGTTGCAAACCGCTGTACCGTATTGCGCAAGGGCAAATACATCGGTACGGTAGAGGTTGCAGACACCAGCAAAGAGCAGATGTCGGAGATGATGGTAGGGCGTAAAGTAAACCTAGAGGTTGAAAAGAACAATGCGCAGCCCGGAGAGATCATCTTTAAGGTTGAAAATTTAAATGTAAAAAATAAGGCGACCGGCAAGATGGTAGTCAATGACATTTCTCTCACGGTACGTGCAGGCGAAATTGTGTGTATTGCGGGCATTGACGGAAACGGACAAAGTGAGCTGGTATACGCACTGACCGGGCTGATTCATCCCGATTCCGGCACGATTGGGCTCAAAGGCAAAGACATCACCCAAGCCACCATACGCGAGCGTAACTTGGGCGGCATTGGGCACATTCCTGAGGACCGCCACAAGCACGGCCTGGTACTGGATTACAATCTCGCCTATAACTTGGTACTGCAAAGTTATTTTACCCCGCGTTTTCAAAGCCATGGCTTTCTGAAATACGATGAGATTTACAAATATGCCGACGACCTCATTGGCAAGTTCGACATTCGAAGCGGGCAGGGTGCCCGCACCGTCACCCGCAGCATGTCGGGCGGTAACCAGCAAAAAGCAATTGTTGCACGTGAAATCGACCGCGACCCCGAGCTGCTCATCGCCGTACAGCCCACCCGTGGGCTCGACGTCGGTGCAATCGAATACATTCATAAAAAGCTGGTTGCAGAGCGCGACGAGGGCAAGGGCATTTTGCTTGTGTCGCTGGAACTGGACGAGGTTATGGACGTCAGCGACCGCATTCTTGTCATCTATGAGGGCGAGATTGTCGCAGATCTTGATCCTAAGGCGGTTACAGTGCAGGAGCTTGGACTGTACATGGCCGGCTCGAAAAGAGGTGCAGACAAATGAGTAACAAAGAAAAGAACATCATGCCAAGCGTAAACAGACGCTGGGACAAACAAATTTTAAAAAGCGACGGCTTTTCGAGTTTTGCATCTTCGCTGATGGCAATTGTAGTTGGCTTATTGGTTGGTTTTATCGTTTTGCTTGTCAGTAACCCGTCACAGGCACTGGGCGGTTTTAAAGCGATTTTAATGGGCGGCTTTGTGGATATGAAAAACCTAGGACAGGTTTTCTACTTTGCAACCCCCATTATTATGACAGGTCTTTCGGTTGGTTTTGCCAACAGAACCGGCCTATTTAACATTGGTGCATCCGGCCAGTTTATTATAGGTGCTTATGCCGCGGTATATGTAGGCGTAAAATGGACCTTTCTCCCCGGAGCATCTCACTGGATTGTAGCACTGATTGTGGCAATGCTTGCCGGTGCAATTTGGGGGCTGATTCCGGGTATTCTCAATGCGATGTGCAACGTAAACGTCGTTATCTCCTGTATCATGATGAACTACGTCGGTATGTACACCGTAAACTTTTTGGTTACCAAAACGATATTTGACTCTCTTAAAAATCAATCCAAACCCGTTGCTGCCACCGCCATCATGCCAAAGATGGGCTTGAATCAGCTTTTCAAGACAGGTAACAGCTCCTCCAGCGTGAATGCGGGTATTTTCGTTGCAATCATCGCCGGCATCGTGATCTATATTATTTTAAACAAAACAAAGTTTGGCTTCGAACTGAAGGCATGCGGCTTTAACCGTGATGCGTGTAAATACGCCGGTATCAACGAGAAGCGCAATATTATGTATTCGATGATGATTGCGGGTGCTTTGGCGGCTTTGGGCGGTGCACTGCTTTATCTCGCAGGCTCCGGCAAAGGCATTGAAGTGCTGGATACTTTGGCCGCGGAAGGCTTTAACGGTATTCCCGTTGCATTACTCGGTCTTAACAACCCCATCGGCATCATCTTCTCCGGTATCTTCGTCGCTTACCTCAACGTTGGCGGCTTTAACATGCAGCTTTACGATTTTGTTCCACAGGTCATTGAAATTATTATTTCTGTTATCATCTACTTCAGTGCATTTGCGTTTTTGCTGAAGGGCTTTATTCAGTCCTACAACAAAAAGAGAGATGACCACGCAGCAAACGCAAACGCAGAGCCCGACCTTAACACCACAACCGAGAAAGGAGGAGAGGAATAATGCAAACCTTATACTTTTTAGTTCAGCAGACCATGTTCTTCTCGATTCCCCTGCTTATTGTAGCACTCGGCGGAATGTACTCGGAGCGCAGCGGTGTAGTCAATATTGCACTGGAAGGTATTATGATTATGGGCGCGTTCAGCAGCATCATGTTTATCAACATGTTCCAGGCGAAGCTGCCCGGCCAGCCCATACTGCTCATTGCTATTGTAATTGCGGCCCTCACCGGCATCATTGTTTCACTGGCACATGCCTACGCGGCAATTAATATGAAGGCAGATCAGGTTATCAGCGGTACCGCGATTAACATGTTTGCTCCCGCATTCGCAATTTACGTGGCACGTATGATCCGCACCGTGCAGCAGATTCCGTTTGTCAATCAGTTCCGCATTGATAGCGTACCTGTATTGGGCAATATCCCTGTCATCGGTGACCTATTCTTTAAAAATACCTACATCACCACCTACATTGGTTTTGCAATACTAATTGTTTCGTGGATGGTTCTTTACAAAACCAAATTTGGCCTTCGCCTTCGTTCTTGTGGCGAGCACCCTCAGGCGGCTGATTCCGTCGGTATCAACGTTTACAAAATGCGCTACATCGGCGTTATGATTTCGGGTGCGCTGGCAGGTATAGGCGGCTTGGTGTTTGTTATTCCCACCTCCACCAACTTTAACGCGACTGTTTCCGGCTACGGCTTCCTTGCCCTTGCTGTACTTATCTTCGGCCAGTGGAAGCCCTCGCGTATTTTGATGGCGGCGTTCTTCTTTGGTTTGATGAAAACAATTGCATCGGCATACTCCGGTATTCCCTTCCTGGCATCGCTTGGTATCCCCAACGATATTTATAAGATGATCCCTTACATTGCAACACTGATTGTTCTCGCGTTTACATCCAAAAACTCTATGGCGCCCAAGGCATCGGGTATTCCGTACGACAAAGGCAGCAGATAGCCAACTCTGCCTCGTTTGGCAACAAGATAGAAAAGGCACGGCTCGCCGTGCCTTTTTGATTGAAATGAATTATTTGCAGGGAGGTTTTTTATCATGCGTATGTACGACATTATTATGGACAAACGAAACGGTGAGGTTCTCACCGATGAACAAATCAAGTTTGTGGTGGATGGCTTCACGGGCGGCAGCATCCCTGATTATCAAGTTTCTGCCCTGCTGATGGCAATCTATTTTAAGGGCATGAACGCGCACGAAACCGCTTACCTCACCGACTGTATGGCACATTCGGGCGACATGATTGATCTCTCCCCTATCCCCGGAATTAAGGTGGATAAACACAGCACCGGCGGCGTAGGTGACAAAACCTCGCTGGTGATCGGGCCGATTGTGGCCGCATGCGGTGTACCTGTAGCAAAAATGTCGGGGCGCGGACTGGGGCACACCGGCGGCACCATCGATAAGCTCGAGGCGATTCCCGGCTTTGAAACCTCGATTGAAAAGGAGCGTTTCTTTGATATCGTGCGTGATACTGGTCTTTCTATCATCGGGCAGACCGGCAACATCGCCCCTGCCGATAAAAAGCTGTATGCCCTGCGCGATGTGACCGCTACAGTAGATAACATTTCGCTAATTGCATCCTCCATTATGAGCAAGAAGCTGGCTGCAGGCAGCAATGCCATTCTGCTGGATGTAAAGACGGGCAGCGGCGCGTTTATGAAGACATTGGATGATTCGATCGCGCTTGCACAGGCGATGGTCTCGATTGGTGAGCACATGGGGCGCAGAACGGTTGCACTCATCACCGATATGGATATTCCGCTGGGGCATGCTATCGGCAACTCACTTGAGGTAATTGAGGCGGTGCAGACGCTGCAAGGGCATGGCCCAGCAGATTTTACCGAGGTTTGTTTGCAGCTGGCAAGCAACATGCTGTACCTTGCAGAGAAAGGCGAGCTTGCCGCATGCCGTGCACTTGCAGAGGACGCCATAGCAAGCGGACGTGCACTGGAAAAGCTCAAAGCAATGGCGGCAGCGCAAGGCGGTGATGTATCTGTATTGGAAGATACCGAAAAGTTTGCCAAAGCACCGCTTACACATAAGGTTCTTTCCCCTGCCGACGGTTATATCTCACACATGGATACCGAGCGCTGCGGTATTGCTTCGGTAGTATTGGGGGCAGGCAGAGCAAGCAAGGGTGACCCCATTGACTACAGTGCGGGTATTTTGCTTGTAAAAAAGGTTGGAGATGAGGTAAAAGCAGGTGATGTGCTCGCAGAGCTGTTTACCTCAAAGAATGACTCAATTGCCGAGGCGGAGCGCATGCTGCTTGATGCCATCACCCTATCGGGTAGCAAACCTGCTGAAGAAAAATTGGTCTACGCCCGTGTAACTATGGATTGTGTGGAAAAATTTTAACGAATAGAAGCAGTATACACCAACCAGTACTTATCTAAAACTTATAAAGCCTCTCCCGATCATGATTTGGGAGAGGCTTTATTCATTTGGCCTTCACTTGGTAAGTTTGTGCTGTAAACTCTTTAAAGCGTTGTTCTGAAACATATACTAGGATAGCTTACCTAAAAATAAAGAAAGCTGTCGCCTTGTCTCCTAAATACAACGTAAATTTACAAATATTTCTATAAACAGCGAAAAATTTTATTGTTTTATAAAAGTTTATGGGGTATTCTATTACTAACCATCATTTTACAGAAATGTTTTTTATTATAGTCTTATAAAAAAGCGCAACGGGGAGACAGTCTTTGGACTAAGGATGGAGGAAACAAAATGAATAAAACAGAGCAACGAAAAAGAGACAATTATATGATTTTTGCAAGCATCTTAGGTGTTGTATTTATTTTGTTTGTGATGCTGACATTATACCTTAACCTGTCCCGAACAATTTTAAAACTAGAAACCGAGCGCTCACTTTCTGATATCTCCGAGCTTATATCCGTTACAGTTGCCGATAGAATCAACCATTCGCTACGCAACCTCGAACTTGCTGCCACCACCTGTGCGATGTTAGATGACCCTGCGCAGATTGTATCCTATTTACAAGAAACAAGCGAAAGTCAAGGCTCTGCCAGGCTCAGCTATATTGATCGAAACGGACTGTGCTATACAACGGATGGCAGACAAGTTGATGTAAGCGGAGGGCCTGTTTTTGTGCGAATATTCGGCGGCGAAAAACAGGTTGTGGCACATATTCCAAAATCGAACATTGATGGAACCGAGGTTATTGTATACGCCGTTCCTGTAAAAAAGGACGGCAAACTGACTGGAGCACTTGTGGCCAGTAGCCCTCCTCAGAATGTGGGGGAAAGGCTTGCCGTACAAAGGTTTGACGGAGAAGGCGTTTCCTATATTGTAAATCATAACGGCGATGGGATTATCATATCTCAAAATAGAAGCTTGCCCTCAAATTTTACTAACTTTTTTGAAATGATGGCAGATGGGGGTAAGTATGATTCTGATCGTTCCGCTGAGAAGATGCAGCAGGATATGCGTAAAGGGAAAGACGGAATTATGTATTTTCGATTAAAAGATGATGTGCATAAGGTGATGTTTTATACACCGCTGAATGTGGAGGATTGGTACTTGCTTTCGGTGGTTCCTACCTCATATACACAGCACAATACGGTGACTATTCTGCGTTTTGGGGTATGGATCAGCATCAGTATCATGATTTTATTCTTGATTCTGATTGCTATGATTGTTTGGAACAGCCGTAAAAACCGCGAGCAGCTGGAACATGCGGCCTTTGTCGACCCAATTACCAAGGGCTACACCTGTATAAAGTTTGAAACAGAGGCCATCAGCAAGATTAAAAATGCTCCTGCCGGTACCTATGCCTTGTTATCCCTTGACATCTATAAATTTAAGATAATCAATGATCGAGGGGGCTGCGAAGCAGGAAATAAAACCTTAAAGTATTTGCATGATATTGTTTATAGGCACCTGTCTGAAGGCGAAATGATCGCTCGAATTTCAGCCGATGTATTTAACATTTTAATTTTTTCAAAGCCGCAAGAAGAAATTGTAAAACGACTGGACGCCATTGTAACAGAACTAAATGCTTACAATGAGCAGTTGGAAATTAGATATTATCTTCAAGTTCAAGCAGGAATTTATACAATCGATAATCCTAATCTTGAGTTTATTACGATACAGGATCGTGCCAATATAGCACGCAAGATTGCAAAAAAAACAGAGTCTATCCAGCTGCTAAAATATTCTTTTTATGAAGATATGATACGCGTACAGCAGAACCGTGAAACTGAAATGGAGAACTGTATGGAGCAGGCCCTCGAAAACGGAGAGTTCTGCATCTACCTTCAACCCAAAATAAATATTCAAACAAACACCGTGGGCGGCGCCGAAGCGCTGGTAAGGTGGAACGACCCGCAAAAGGGTATGATTCCTCCGAATGAGTTTATCCCCCTGTTTGAACGCAATGGGTTTATTATCAAACTTGATTTGTATGTGTTTGAGCAAGTATGCCGGCTGATTCGAAAATGGATTGATGCAGGTGTTGAACCGATTCCCATTTCAATCAACCTTTCACGGGTTCACTTGCGCGATCCGCAGTTTCTGGAACCATACAAATTGGTACATGAAAAGTACGATATTCCTGCAAAGCTCTTGGAATTCGAGATTACTGAAACAGTCTTATTTGAAAATATGAAAAACCTCACCAATGTAATCGATCGAATCCATGAGGCCGGATTCTGGTGCTCTCTTGATGATTTTGGAAGCGGCTATTCCTCTCTGAACCTCTTGAATGAATTCCCCGTTGATATAATAAAGCTGGACGGGGCATTCCAAAAAAGCAACACTCAGGGGAACACTCGCGGCAAAAAGATCATTCAAAGCATTCTTTCGCTTGCAAAAGAACTGAATATGCAGACTGTTTCTGAAGGTGTTGAAACCATATCTCAGGTAGAATTCCTGCGCAGCGCTAACTGTGATATGGTACAGGGATATGTGTTTTCAAAGCCTGTGCCTGTGGATGAATTTGAGTGCTTTGTATGGAGTGATCATCCTGGTTCCTCCTCTAAAACTTAATAAATGCAGTAAGTACTAGGCTGCACCTTGAATAAAGCAGCAAGGCAATCGACCATATCAGTCAATTGCCTTGCTATTTCTTTGCCTGTAGTTCTAATGGAGCCAAGCGCTTTTTATTGCGAACTCTGGGGTGTTTGTTCTAAAACATTTCTTAAAATAAGCAACCCTCTCATCATTTTTGGAAAGCCTGAGGTTGGGGCGACAAGCAGCAAGACATGCTCAATCTCTTCCTTAGAGCAACCACATTGAATGGCTTTGAGAATATGAGTGGTTAACGAATATTCATTTTGACAGTCTGCCGATAAAGCAACCTTAATCAGCCAGCGGGTTTTTTCATCCAAAGGGCCGCCTTTTTCGTGAACCAGCTTTCCGAAATGTTCATAAGCTTGGTAGATTTCGCTATGATTCGCAACTAAATATTTTAGATTCTTTTCAATCTCATCGAGATTATCAAAATAATCGTTCATCTTTCTTCCACCTTTTTAGTTTTATCCTTATTATGGGTTAAAATCAATTTAGATAAACCTACCAGCTAAAATATTAAAAAGGGATAGGAAATGGGAGCCCTGCTTTTTTATTGTCCAAAAGCGTATATCCACCAAAAGCAGGGTACAAAAAAGGAGCCACCAAACGGCTCCTTTTTCGATTATGCAGTATGCAATCAGTTTTCTCCAACAATCTCCTGCACCCTGCCCACCATATCGTCTTCTACCAGCATTACCTTAATGCCGTGAGGGTGGTTTGGGCTTTTGGTCAAAATCCGTTTTACATGCCCACGGGTAAGCTTGCCTGTGGGCTGATCCTTTTTTAGCACAATGTCAACCAGTGCACCTATTTTAATGTTGCTTCTTGTCTGTCCGTTCAAAATATGTTTTCCTCCGTTAAACCGTATCCGGCTTTGTAGTTTGCTATTCCTGCTCTTCCACCGTCACCAGCACGGTATCGCCCGCCTGCTTGCCTATTTTTGTACGAATCTCCTTGCGGATACCGATAATATGGCAGGGTGTTCCCATTCTTACTATGCTGCCATCATAAGGCTCTCCGTCGAAGGTGGCATGCACCTTCACCCGTCCCTTACCGAACACAGCCTTTACATCAAACGGTATTTCCACGTATGCACCGTCAATATCGGGCACTTTCTTAATCTCGGCTGCAAATTCGTACTTCATCCTACCCACTCCAAACTGTTTTTTCTCTGTTAGTTTGCGAGGTGCCATCTTTGTTATTCATACCTTGTCTGCTCAGTCCTGAATCTTCTTTAAAATTTTAACAATTACGGTTGTGCCGGCGCCCTCTTCGCTTTCAATCGAAATTCCACTGAGGTAGTTGAACGACAGCATCATACGGGTATTAATGTTTTTTAGCCCAAAGCCTTTTTTGCTTTCGTGGTTAAGAATCGCATCAATGCGGTCGGCGGGCACTCCCACACCGTTATCTTGCGTGCGGATATAGATATAATCATCCTGCTCCGTAACCGTAATCGAAATAGAGCCAGCCTTGTCTTCACGCGCTTGTATGCCATGCAAAATCGCGTTTTCTACAATCGGCTGCAAGGTAATTTTAGGGATGCTGTAATCCTTCAGATATTCAGGGCAATCGATGGTAAAATCAATTGCATTCTGCAGGCGGTAGTTCTGGATGCTCATATACAGCGACACGTGGTACAACTCATCGCGAATAGAGATGACGCTGTCACCTCTGCTGAGGCTCAACTTATAAAATGCAGAGAGTGCCTTAATGATTTTGCGGATTTCAGCACCTTTATCCTCATAAGACATCCAGTTGATCATATCCAGCGTATTGTAAAGGAAGTGTGGGTTGATCTGCGCCTGCAATGCTTTAAGCTCGGCGTTTTTCAGCTCCTGACCGGACTGATACTGCTCCACTACCATCTTAGAGATACGCCCTACCATATAGTTGTAGCTTTCGGCAAGCTCGCCAATCTCATCCTTGCTATCCTTCTCATCGGTGTACTCCTCAAACACGTTTTCCGTCACCATGGTCATCTTCTGCGAAAGATGGTGTAGGCGTTTTGCAATGTTCACCGCAATAAAGATGGACAGTGCCACTGCAACAATCGCAATAACCGACAGGAACACTGTCATAAAGTTGTTGATTTCGATAATTTC
Organism: Hydrogenoanaerobacterium sp.; assembly: GCF_032017025.1. Lineage (NCBI taxonomy): Bacteria > Bacillati > Bacillota > Clostridia > Eubacteriales > Oscillospiraceae > Hydrogenoanaerobacterium > Hydrogenoanaerobacterium sp. The sequence goes on along the minus strand of NZ_DALZQO010000005.1, from coordinate 116,217 downwards.
ACGGAATACACATGTGGCCGGAATAATGGTGATTACCGTCCAGTCGGTGCGGTTGATGGGTTTGGAACGCACATACACCTTTTCGCCCGACAGGTTGGTGACGGTCCAGTCGTTTGCCTTTGAGATGCTGTCCATCATCGACATACTGATGCGGTACTTATCAATCATCTCATCTTCAGTGGTGATTACAATACGGTAATCGCGGTTTTGAATGTAGGTGAAGCTGCCGTCGATGGAATTCGCATTGGTTAAAATGTTTTTGATGTTGGATTCGAGGAAATCGATGCGCAGGTAGCCGATGGTATTAAGGTAATTATCGGTACCCGAAATGCGCCGCACCACCGACAAAACATTCTGGTTGTTGATTTCACCCACACGCGGTTGGTAATACTCCGGCGGCACCATAAATACATTGCCATCTGCACCGGGCAGCTGCTGGTACCAGTGGGTTTTGCGCGCACTGGAAAACGAAGCGATGTCGCCGTCTACATCCGAATGTACCACCTCGTCGCGAACGTATAGGCAAACGTTGTGGATATCCTGCACGTTGCGAAACGAGTTGAGATAACTGCGCATCTTATTGATATCCTCATATTGTTCCTCCAGCGGATAGTCACTCAAGGGTTTTTCAAGCACTTCTTTGACAGTTCCATTCACCGCAATCTGCTCAGAGATATCGATAATCTTGTTGATTTTGTAAGATACAAAATCGGTGGTCTGTGCAAACACCTGTGTGGCGGAGAAGATGATGCGTTCCTCCAGCACCTGCGATATTTTGCCGAACGTTACAACGTTCTGCACTACCAGCGGTACAATAATCAGCACCAGAAAGGAGAGAATCAGTTTATATTTCAGCTGCATATCGCGAAAAAATATTTTAAACAGGTTAAATCGCCGCACAGCAGTTCCTCCCCCTTTCCACGACCTGCGGCCGCTTTTAGATAATATACTTCTTGCGGTATTCGCTCGGCGAGCAATCTACCATCTTTTTAAATACCTTTGCAAAATAATCCGAGTCGTTGTAGCCGCATCGTTTTGCAATCTCGCCAATTTTCACCTTGCCGTCCTTGAGCAGCTCCTTTGCTTTCTCCACCCGCACATCGGTGATGTAGCCGTTGATGGTCTTACCGGTTTGTGCTTTGAACAGCACACACAGATAGGCCGGCGACATCCCGATTTCATCGCTGATTTCTTCGATGGATAGAGCAGAATTGTGATAGTTGAACGAAATATACTTCTGAATTTTCAGCGCAATGGCATCATTGTTGTTTTGGTCGCGCAATTCAGAAAAATAGCGGTTAATCTTACCAATGAGGTAACGCGAAAGCTCGCTGAGGCTCTCGGTAGAGGCAACCACATTCCACACAAGGTCGCTTTCACCGCTTTGCTCCGTCTGTCCCGTAAACTGCCCCACCGCATATTTATCCACCACACAAAGCAAGCGGTAGTACTCGTTTTTAATGGTAATGATTTGCGTATCGGTGCACAGCATAATCTGGGCTGTCAATGTGCTTACAAACTCTACAGCCTGGCTCTGCATGCCCTTTTCAATCAGCTCGGTAAAGCTCTCGGTGAGGTCGCTTTCAAAATGATAGGCTGCAGCGGGTTCTTCGCCGCGGTAATAGTCGACAGGGATTCCCTTTTTAAAGAAAAGCTTTTGCAATACCACCGCCGCGCTGATGTAGGAGTGAATGATTTGATCGATACCCGAAACCACACTGCCGATTGCAATCGAAATCGGGTTTACCTCGCTTTCACGAATGTAAATCTGCTCGGCAAAGCTGACCATGCGTTCAGCCGAAAGCTTATGCCGCTCACTGTGCGGAGTAAAAAGGTGCAATACAATTTGGTTGTTGCCACGGTATGCCCACAGGGCACGTTCTTCCAGGCTGCCCAGCACTTCGTTAAGCACCTTATATACATGTTCACGAATATTCTCGGTCTCTTTGGGCGTCATAGCACTTCCGTTTTGAATTTTGATGAGCAGCGTGACAAAACTCCCATCCAGGGGAATGTCCATATCCATCAGCGAAATCTTTTCCTCAATCTCTTCCATCGGGGTCTCGTGTTTTATCAACAGCAAGGCAAGCTGATTGTTGAAAAGGCTGCGGCTTTCTTCCAGCACCTTATCCATGCGGTTTGAAATATTCTCGCGGCTAATGTGGCGCTGCAGCTCATCCACTGCGTTTTTGATCGCGGCTTCCAGCTCGTCAATATCAATCGGCTTTTCCACATAGCTTACCGCTTTTAGCTTAATCGCTTTAATAAAGTACTCCTTGTCGCTGTACGCGCTCATAAAAATAAGCACACAATCGGGGTTCAGCTTTTTAAGCTCATTGGCAAAGGTGATTCCATCCATGCGCGGCATTTTAATATCAGAAAGAACAATGTCGGGGCAAAAGCTTTTGGCAAGCTCCAAAGCATTTACGCCGTCATCTGCCTGCGAAATCTCGGTGATTCCGTACTTTTCAAAGGGGACATGCTTGATGATTCCGCTTCGTGTGATTGCTTCGTCATCTACAATCAGAAGTTTATACATCCTCATTCCCCTCCATTTTCCTGCAGATATTTGGCAAGCTGACTCCGCCCGTTTTTCATATATTCGAAAAAGCCTGCCGAGCTTAGCTCGTTTTTGCTTTTTTCTATTGTAAGTACAATGTCGTCAAATGCGCCCAGTGTCAGCGGATAAATATAACGTATGTTGACACGCTCCTTATCTATCAGCCCGATGGTATTCGCATCGGGGTCGATGGAAAAGCTGCCAAAGCCGCGCAGCTTGCTTTCGCTGCTTTGATAGCGCTTCAGAAGCTCAAGCCCGTCTGCCCGCTGCAGACGGTTTTCCAATGCAAACTCTTCGGTAAACTGCCACAACCGGTTGTTCCCGGCGGGGTAACGGCCGGCATGCTCGGTTGGAATATATTTTCCGTCCTCCAGCTGATAATGGTAGCCCTCCACGCCGTAGTTCAGCAGACGGTACACCTTTTCGTTGGTAGAAAGCTGCTCTATAAACGCAAGGCTTTTTGCAGCATTGTGCGAACCGCCCACAACCGCAAATCCGCTTAAGGGCTCGTAATCGCACCATGCTGCGCGCTCCCCCGAAATATCAAAGATGCGGGGATTGTATCGCGGCAAGGAATTGTCAATGTAACTTTGCAGCTGCATTGCCTCTTCAATACGGCAGATGTAGATAGCAGAGCGCCCCTGTATAAAGCTGTCTTCGGCAACAGGCTTGCGAGCGGCCGCGTTTTCGGGTATAAGATCATCACCCCGCCAGCGCTGTACCATCCGCAGATACTGCGCAAAGCCCTCGTATTCGGGCAGCCACACAATCTCTGGCTTTTTGCCGCTGAAGTCAAGCGCCAGCAGCGAGGAGTCAATCATCTGCAGGGAACGTGGCTGCAAATATACCGCCTGCAGCAGCTCATGCCCCACACTGCCCACATCATAGGGCATTATGTCCTCGTTATCCCGTATCTGACGCAAAAAGTGCTCCAGCTCATCAACATCGGTAAGCGACTCAACACCGTATCTTTCCATCAAATCGCCGCGCGCAAGCACAACGTATTCTCCGCTTCTTTCCACCGTGGAGGGTACCATATACAGGCGTGAATGGTATTTCAATTGCTCCAGCAGCCGGGGGCTTAGCTTTTCATAGGTTTTGGGTGCGCAAAGCTTCATCATGTTTTCGGTTATAGGCATATATGCCTGACGTGACGCCCAAATTTTATAGTCGTAAAAAACATTGGCGTCAATCAAATTGACATTGTGCTCCCCTGCAAAAATGGCGGTATAGCTTTCTGTCGCAGTCGACTTTTCAATAAAATCCACCTTAATCTCTGCCCCGATCTCTTTGCGCAAAATCACATTAACCTGCTCTTGCACCGCATCAAAATCCGGATATTTTTTACCCACCACACAAATTTTAAGCTGTACCACATCCTTGGGGCTTACGGATGGATTTGGCTCGGGAATGGTGCTGATGATGCTCTGCTCGTCCTTGTACATGGCAGAAAAAAAGAACACCACTAAAAAAGCCACTGTTAAAAGCAGCAACAGTCTTTTTATCAGTTTCATCTTTTTCATAGGTTCCTCCGCGGCAAAAGCCATCACATTTCTAGCTTTATTTTACCATAAAGGGGGGGCAAATACTACATGCACAAAATCCCTCCCTGCTGTGCAGAGGGGGATTTTGCGCTTTAGAATGAATCTTTCAAAAGGATTTTAAAAGGTGTTTTTCACTTAATTGCTGCTACTTATTTGATTTCAGCGAGGTTCTCTTTGGTAGCAACAGTTACGCCTGTGTCAACGTCTTTCGGCTCAATGGTCTCGCCTTTTGCAAGCTTAGCAGCTGCTTTCAGGCCTTCGTTACCCATAACGTACGGGTTCTGAACCATAGAAGCTTTTACTGCGCCTTTTTCGATGAGTGCTTTTGTATCGTCAGAGAAGTCGAAGCCAACAATCTGGATGCTGTCGGATTTGCCAGCCTGATCGACTGCGTTTGCACAACCAACAGTAGCGCCCTCATTGGTAGCATAGAAGCCGACAATGTCAGGGAATTTGGTCATAAAGTCGGTGGTGTAGTTCAGAGCTTTCTGTTTGTCACCATCCGAGTACTGAATGCCGACAACCTGCATATCGGGGTAATCTTTTGCAATTTTGTCTGTAAATGCTTTCTCACGGGTCATGGTTGTAGCAGAGCCAGCCTGTGCGTTGATGATTGCGATCTGGCCTTTTTTGCCAACCAGCTCAGCGAGCTTATCAGCAGCAAGCTCAGCAGCAGCAGCGTTGTTTGTAGAGAAGAATGCATCATAGCTCTCTGTGTTTACAGCAGAGTCGATGAGGATAACAGGAATGCCTGCCTCTTTTGCTTTCTCAACAGCGGGCTTCAGAGCCTCTTTGTCGAGGGGAGCAAGCATAATAGCATCGGATTTATTGGTAATTGCATTCTCAACCAGCTGAGCCTGTACAGTTGCGTCAACCTTGGTCTGAGGAGCGTCAAAGTTCAGTTTGATGTTGCCAAGTTCAGCAGCAGCATCTTCTGCACCTTTTTTAACCTTCAGCCAGTGTTCGTCCATAGAGTCCATGGTGATCAGAGTAATGGTCAATTCTTTTGTTGCTTCACCGGTACCGGATGTAGCTGCGGAAGAACTGGAAGATGCCGGAGCTTTGCCGCAAGCAGCCATTGTAAATGTCAGCAGCAGGGCAAGTGTGAGTGCCAATATTCTTACTGATTTTTTCATTTTCTTTCCTCCATAATTGTTCTCTGTCTTTTTTATTTTAACAGGGGTAAACCTGCCAAATACTTTTTTGAAAAGATACTGTTTCTACTATTATAGTTTAGTCTTTTCTTTTGATTTTATCAAAGAATACAGCGCCGATGATTACAATACCGATAACAATTTTCTGGATAAACGGAGATACACCTACAAGGTTTAGACCGTTTCTCAGTACGCAAATGATAAATGCGCCAATGACTGTACCCATAATGTTACCTTCGCCGCCCATTGTGGATGCACCGCCGATAACAGAGGAGGCAACCGCATCCTGCTCGTAGCCTTCACCGGCAGACGGGGGGGCAGAAATGATACGTGCAGCCATGATAAGACCTGCAACTGCTGCCAGTATACCGCTGAACATATAAACTTTAACCAGCGCACGGTTTGCGTTAATACCCGAAAGCCGTGCTGCGTCAAAGTTGCTGCCCAATGCATAAGTGTAGCGTCCTGTTTTAGTTTTGGCAAGAATAAAGCCAAATACAAGAGCAAAGAAAGTCATAATAAAAATGGGGTTCGGAATACCAAGCGTTTTGCCTACACCGATCTGGTTAAACGCATCGGGAAGGTTACTGATGGGAATACCCTCAGTTATGGTAAGCGCAACACCGCGAACAGCGGTCATGGTGCTAAGGGTTACAATAAAGGGCGGTAGCTTTGCATAGGTGATCAGCGAACCATTGAGAATACCGACCACTGCACCGCTTAAAATACCTGCGGCAATTGCCAACCATACGGGAACACCCGATTTCATCATCATAGCGCAAATAACACCCGAAAGTGCGATGTTAGAACCGATGGAAAGATCGATACCGCCTGTGATGAGGATAAAGGTTTGTCCAATAGCGATGAGCACAATTGGAGCAGCCTGAACCAATACGTTTAACAGGTTGTTAAAGGTTACGAAGTTCGGGTTAAAGATACCAAACACAACAATCAGAATCACCAGTCCGCTTAAAGTGGACAGGAGCTGCTTGGTATTTCTTGAAAGAGAAATTCTTCCCTTTTGTGCTGTAGCATTATCCATTATTTGACATCCTCCATTACATCATACTGTGTTGCATAGTGCAAAATCTCTTCTTGATTGGTCTTTTTGGTTTCTAGGTTTGCTTTCAGCCTGCCGTTACACATAACCAGCACTCTGTCGGACAAGCCCAGCACCTCGGGGAGCTCAGAAGAGACATAAATTACACAGACACCCGCTTGTTTGAGTTCGTTCATAATGTTGTAAATCTCAACCTTAGCTGCAACGTCAATACCCCTTGTGGGTTCGTCAAAAATAATAACATTTGCGTCTTTCACAAGCCATTTGCCCACAACAATTTTTTGCTGGTTGCCGCCCGAGAGGTTTTTCACCTGCTGATGAATGGACGGTGTTTTAATTTTAAGGCTTTCGCGAATGCGCTCTGCAAGCGCTTTTTCTTCACCAATTCTGGTAATACCGTTTTTCGTAACCTTGTCCATATTGGGCAAAGAAATGTTTTCAGCGACGGTCATTTTAATGCACAAGCCGTCTTTCTTACGGTCCTCCGGTGCCAAATACAGCCCGGCCGCAATTGCGTCGCGCGGAGATTTAATCTGTACTTCCTTGCCATTGATGAAAACCTGCCCGCTGGTCTTTTTGTCGGCTCCAAACAGCACTCTTGCAAGCTCAGTACGTCCGGCACCCATCAAACCTGCGAAAGCAATGATCTCACCCTTTCGTGCCTCAAAGCTAACATCCTTTACGCCGCTTGGCGCACTCAGGTTTTTCACTTCGAACACCACATCCCCTACAGGGCATTCCACTCTGGGGAATTTATCTTTAATCTCTCGGCCTACCATATATCCAATAATTTGCTCAAGGTTTGTATCTGCAAAATTCAATGTGGTAATGTAATCGCCGTCTCGCATAATGGTAACACGGTCGACAATGTGCTTCAGCTCTTCCAAACGGTGTGAAATGTAGACGATGCCCTTACCCTGCTCTTTAAGTTTGCGGATAATGACAAACAGATCTTCAATTTCTTTTTCCGTCAGCGCTGAAGTTGGCTCGTCCATGATGATGATGTCCGCATTTACCGACAGTGCCTTACAAATTTCAACCATCTGCTGCTTAGATACCGGCAGCGTACCGACCTTTGTTGTCGGTTTCAAATCCAGATTCAAAGAATCCAAAAGCTCTTTTGCTTTTTTATTAATCACTCTGTCGTTGAGTATACCCATTTTTGTCTCCTCACGTGTGAGGAAAATGTTTTCGGCAACAGTAAGGTGCTTACAAAGGTTCAGCTCCTGATGGATAATTGCAATGCCAAGACGCTCTGCTTCCTTCGGACCTGAAATTGTAACCTCCTGTCCCTTCACCTTAATGGTTCCCTCATCCTTTGTATATACGCCGGAAAGGATCTTCATCAGGGTGGATTTGCCCGCGCCGTTTTCGCCGAGCAATGCGACAACCTCTCCGGGTTTGAGTGTTAGGCTAACGCCTTTGAGCGCCTTAACACCCGGGAAGCTTTTTGTAATGCCGCTTAATTCAACCAGATATTGTTCCATTTCTGCCTCCATTCCACAGACCTCGCATATGACGGCTGTTCTCTGTTGTGTCATTATCATACCATTGAAGGTAGACCCAAGTAACCGTAATTTTATTTGATTCGCCGTAATTTTATTCTAAGTAAATTTTTGACAAAAATACAAAAATATAAAAAGAAGACAAAAAAACTGCTGCAATAATTGTAGACCGCAGCAGATTTTTTCTTTTTATATGATCTCGAACAGCAACGCAGTTGTTTTGGATTCACCCGCAGCCAGATATTCGGCACTGTCGGACTGCAGAAATTCGCTGCGCCCTACAGGGAAGCAGTTGCCGGGCTCCAGCCCGAGCACATAGTCTCCGCAGCCGAACATACTCCACTGCGTCATGCAGGGCAGTGCTTCTTGGCTCCAGCTGAGCCGCACGCCAAAGTCGTGGGAGCAAAGCTCTGCACTCTGCACACCGCTGTGAAAATAAACCTGTTCAGCAAAGCCCGACCGGGGCGGCTGAATGGTCTTCATCTCAGCAAATCCCGCCTGCGCTGCGGCATCCCGCGGGGTGCTCACCTGCGCATCGAACTTTAGCACCGCGTTTTCGTTGAGCAAGGGGTAGCCAAAGTTGCAGTGGTACATCAGCATCAGGGGCATCGGTTCAAACGCTTGGTTGATAATGGTGTCTGTCAACTCAATTTTGTTTTGCCTGCTGTAGGTGCGAATGGTTCTGTACACTTCAAAGTTCTCACCAAATATTTCCGCTTGGCGAATGACACCGCTGACCTCCAGCACTTCATCCCCTTCTGCTGCAGAGCGGCTTAGGCTTACCTGCTCTGCACTCAAAGAGGAATAGCGCCCATGAGTACCATAGATTTCGCCGTTTTCTTCGCTGCCGGGGCCTACATTGCTCAGCCCGCAGGTGGTGACCAGCCCTGCGCCGAAGGCGTGCTGCCACTCCTTGCCGCCGTTTTGAAAGTACACCGCAGAGGAGAAGCCGCATTTGCTGATCTGCGCCAGCGACTGCCCCTTGTAGCTGGCATAGCCGATATCCATGCCCCTGCCGAGCAAAATGGTAAAGCGGAGGCCGGTTTCGTTGTAAACCTCAACCGCATCCAGCCCTCTTAACGCTCCTTCGGTGTAGGTAAATCGATAAAAGCCTGAAAGCTGGCTTTCGTGACCGATGTATGGGTTCATATTACACCTCTTTCTGGGGAGGCAGGCATTCTATCAGCTCAAGCTGTCCGCTTGTTTCGATCCGAAACAGGCCCTTTGCCGCATACGGCAGGAAGAAGTAATCGCCCTTTTTGAGATTCTGCCGGTAGTTTTCATTTTTAATGCAGCCTTCGCCCTCGGTAACAATGTAAACAGAGGGTGCCTGCTTTAGGCATAGGCTCCCGTTTTGAACGCGGTGGCGGTTGACCGAGAAGCACGGGGTGTCCTCCGTGCTGATGAGCGCCTCCGAGGTGACAGAATCGGTCTGGCTCAAGATACGGGGTGTTTTTCTGCCAAGCTGCTCTGCTTTGTCACCGTAGATGGTATAGTCAAAGCATTTGAGTGCTGTCTCTTGAGAAAGACCAAGGTATTTTTCGTAGTCGCTCAAGTGGTAATCTCCGCACCATGCCTCAGGCTGAACGGTAAAATCGGTAGGCTCCTGAATCTCAAGGATCAGGCAGCCGTAGCCAATGGCATGTACCACTTTAGCAGGCACAAAAAACACATCGCCCTTATGGACGGGAACTTCATTAAGCAGCTCTTCCATCGCGCCCTTGTCGGTTTCACTGCGCTCAATTGCGGACAGAAACTCCTCTTCGGTTACTTCATTTTTGTATCCGAAGTAGATTCTGGCGTTTTCGCGTGTGGCGAGAATCAGCCATGATTCGGCCTTGCCGTAATCGGAGGAAAAATGTTTTTGTGAGAACGCCTTGTCGGGGTGTGCCTGAATGGGCAGACGAATTGCGCTGTCCAACGCCTTTACAAGAATACCAAAACTCTCGCGGTCGCCAAGCAAGCTGGCACGCTCTGCCTTCATCAAATCATCGAAGTATACGTCGGTACCCCGAATGCGGCTCACGCCTTCACGCGGGTCACTGCTGTTCTGGTTCAGTGCCTTTACGTCAGAAGCAATCCATTCCTCGGGGTAGTTGCCGTCGACAGCTTCGTCCCCGAAAAAATCGTGGAACAGCTTACCGCCTTGATAAACGCGGAACACCCGATTGCGCTCAAAAAAGATGGGGTTTTCCGCAAGCTTTTTATAATCATTCTGGTTCACAGTGTTTCACCTCATTGATATTTTATAATCTGCTGGGCATCGGTGAGTGCAGGGTAACATCCAACACCAACCATTGCAAACAGCGCTGCGCCGTACGCAGCCTCTTCGGTGTGTACGGGAATCTGCACCGGCATGCCAAAGCGTTCAGCAAACATCTGCTGCAGCACCTTGTTTTGACGAATGCCATTGCCCGAGCCAACCAAAACATTTGATTTCTCCGCTTCTTGCCCCACCGAACCCCGATACATGGTGTAAAGCTCATTTACGATGCCCTCTAAAACACCTGCGGTGATATGCTGCGGGGTAAAGTTATCGATGCCGATGTTCGAAATACTGCCGCGTTCATCGGGGTTATCGCGTGTTCCGCTGAATTTGGTAGAGACCTCCAGCTTGCCTGCAAGGTCTTGATATCCCTCGGCAAGCCTGCCCATCACCGCATACAGATCATCGCATTTACAGCCTGCATGTTGAATCAGCTCGGCAAAAAAGTTTTTTAGAATTGCATACGCTCTGCCGCCGCATAGCGAGGAACCCACCAGCAAAAACTCGCCGGTACCGCAGGGGCGGGTCTCCATAGAGGGGGTGGTTACTAGCTTGCCGGCCAGATAAGAGATCTGGCTGCCGGTGCCCACATTTACCAGAATGCTCTGCTGCATGTCGCGCACCGAACCGATAAAGCTCGCTTGGTTGTCACCGATGGATACCGCTACGGGAATTCCGTCTGTGGTTCTGCCCATCAAGTCGAAGCCGTCGGTAACGTTGGGGAACATCAAAAAATCCATTCCCTCTTTTTCAATGGCGGCACGGTCAAAGCAGGCATTCTCCAAATCGAACAGCCCAAGGCTCGCGGCGTTGGTGGTGTGTACCAGCGGCAAGGTGCGCCCCGAAAGGCGCATTGCAATAAAATCGGGTATGGTACAGAACCGCCTTGCGGCTTGCGGTACATCACCCGTCTGCACATTGCAAAAATGGGTAACCGAGCCAAAGCCGGTGGCAAGCTTGTAGCCTGTGCTACGCGAAAGGTACGCGGCATAGCTTTCGCCGCTGCGGTATTCGCGGTCTCCCCTGCCATCCTGCCAGATGTACAGGGGGCTTACCGCGCAGCCTTTTTCATCCACATACAAAATGCCATGCATCTGCCCTGTTACACCGATAGCACCGATGGGTGCAAAGCCTTTTGCCAGCTCACCGATGAGCTGCTCGCACTTTGCCAAAATTACTGCGGGGTCTTGCAGCTTCTCCCATACCTTTGTAGCCGCAATGAACGCATCGTTTTCGAGCGTGCGGGAGGTTAGCACCTCCCCGCTCGCCGAATCGATCACCGACGCACAAACGGTGGTGGTTCCAATATCAATTCCGATGACTCGCATATCATTTTCTCCTTTACATCGAGGTCGACTCCAAATCCAGACGTTTGATGATATCGTTTTGGATTGCGGGCGAAAGATCGAGGAAGTTTACAAATGTTCCGTGGATTCTCATGATATAAACACCGCTTGGAGCATACTTTTTGGGGTTCTCCATCACTTTGCGGAGAATTTCGGGGGTTGTAACATTGACATACAGGTAGAACGGCGCCAGCTGATTGTTCGCTGCGTTGAAGAACAGCGGTGCAATTACACGGTTCTTAAACTCAATGCCCTTCTCCTCGTAGGTTTTTGTTTTGAAGTATTTGGGGTCAATACCAAAGTGGGAAGCATAGCCGCCGTTCATTTTGCCAAACGGCAGGCGCATATTTGAGAGGGTACGGAAGCCCAAACCGGACTGTGCGTCACCATAGAACGGATCGATGCCGTAGCCCAGCATTTCGCGCGCATTTCGCCCGTCGGGGGTTGCGCCCACCCAGTAGCCGTAAAGCAGATGGGTGGAAGGGGTTGCATAGTCGGGGCGGAATGGGTTACCCAAGTAGTTTTTCTGCGATGAAATGAGGTCGGAAACCTTGTTCGCAATCTCAGCCGTTTCAAGGTCGACACCCTCGATATTGTTGCCGTATTTGGGGCAGGTGAGCAGGTACTGGCGCAGCTCCTCATCGCCCTCAAAGTTGTTCTTTATTGCATCAAGCAGGCGCTGTGCATCCTGCGGACGCTCTGCAAGCAGACGATCGATTGCAGTAAACGAATCTGCAACGATGGAAAGCCCGTGGATAAGGCAGCCGCTGCCGTTGTATTTGGTACCCTGATGCTCGGTATCGCGCATGTCGTAGCCGCTTTCAATTCCGCCCATCAGCGTGCTGAGGAACGGCACAGGCAGCAGCGAAACCGCTCTGGAAGCGTTGTTTGCCGCCTCCACCATCTTCTTCACATAAAAATCGAGGTTTTCATAGAACAAGGTGCGGATGTTTTTGAGCAGCGATGCGGGGTCTGCCATTTTGTGCACCGAGCCAATTTCAGCACCTGTAATGCTCGATACACCACCTGTCAATGTCAGCTCCAAAATCTTGGCAAGGTTCAACCAGCTGTTGGTGGTGTTGCCGTTGTCGCGTCCCATAATCAGCGGCTCCTGACAGCCTGCAATCGCGTAATCCTCGAGGTCGCAATCCTCAACACCGCTTGCACGCAGCACCTCGAACATTGAATCATCGTTGAACAGCGAGGGGGTGAGGCAGCCGGGAGTAAAGAAGAATCTGCCCATTTCGGCATACAGCTCAGCCGGTGTGTTCTTGTGTAGCTTTACCGAAAGGATGGGCTGCGGCAGGTTCATATCGTAGTAAGCGTCAAACAACGCGTAGGTGGTGGGGTTGGTGAGATCTGTACCGTCGTTCGCCTTGCCGCCTGCAATTAGGTTTTGTGAAATTGCCCAGCTGCGGTCGCCTACATTGTAGAATACCAGCAGATGTTTGAGCAGTGCGGCAGCGGTGCCGCGGTCGAGATCCTCCTTAGCGCGGTAAGGCTCAAAAATACGGTCTGCATTGCCCACCGAAAACGCAAATGGGTTGGGCGACTGCTCCATGCACATAACCTGCCACAGCAGAATAAAGCTCTGGATTGCCTCGTACAGGTTGCTTGCTCCGCTTGCGGGTACGCGGCGCAGGGTATCTGCCAAAAGTTTAAGCTCGGCCTTGCGGGCTTCACCTGCGGTTTGCGCCAATGCATCGGCACAATCGGCATAGCGCTGTGCCAGAATCAGAACCGATTCAAGTGCAATGCGCATCGCCCGATAGTTGGTGCGGCGGGTTTCGTCGGTAACGGTTTTGAGTTTTTCGTCAACCTCGGCAATCAGAGCGTTAACGCCGTGTGCCAGCGCGGGGCGGAAATCGGCGATGACATGACCGGTGACCTGCTCAATAAAGAATGCAACCTCACCTGTATACTGGCGCACCGGGGTGTAGGTGTTGTCGAGTGCTTTTACATAATCGCTCTTTTTATCATAGGCACGCATTTCTTCAATTTTTTCGCGGGTGATTTCTTCGTTTGGCTCAATATCGCCAAATACAGCGGTGGGGTCGCAGTAGCCTGCGAACGATTCCACCTCGAAGGAGGGGTTGATGAGCGCATAGCTGCGTGCGAAAGAGTCGCTCTGCGTGCCCGCAAAAATTGCATGCTCGCTGATGCTGATGGGCAGCGCCTTGGCAACCTCACGCAGTAATTCGGCAGATTTCAGCTCACGCGGGCAATCGGCATATTTTTCGGCGCAGTTTTTCTGAATCTCTTTGATATAAAACCAGCCATCCAGGCGTTTTTTGGCACGTTCCTCTACAAACAGATCCTTTGCTTTTTGGGTAATTTTTTCGGGTGTGTAAATGTTTTTAATGCTCATATCCTGTTTCCTCCTTTAGGTACGAACTACATGGTAGCCGTTGGATTTCAGTTTATCTTCAAATGCTTTTACGGTATCCGCGTTGACATGTGCGTCTTTCATCTCGTAGGTAAGCCCGCACTGCTCCCATTTATCCTTACCATATTCATGGTAGCTTAATATCTCAAAGGTGGCGTTTTCGCTGTTATGCCCCTGCAGACAAGCTAAAAACCCGTCTATATCCTCGGGCGAAGCGTTGAAGCCGTTGATGAGAGGGATGCGCACACTCATCTGCTTGCCCGATTCCAGTGCCTTAATCAGGTTTTTTTTGTTCTGCTCGCAGGTAACGCCGGTAAACTTTTTGTGTTTTTCATTGTCGTAATGCTTAAAATCCATAATCAGGTAATCGATGACGGGGAACAGCTCGCTGAAGCGCGGGTGAGACGCATTGCTCTCAATAGCGGTATGGATACCCGCCTGTTTGAGCTTGGTAAGCAGCTCTTTTACCGCTTCAAACTGCAGGGTAACCTCACCTCCGGTGAGTGTAACGCCGCCGTTTTCAAAAAACATCGGTGCGCTGCGCTTTGCCTCCTCCACCAGCTCGTCTACCTCGTAGGTTTCGCATTTGTTTACCAGCGAGGTGTTTTTGTTTACGGTCACGCAGTCGCGTGTGGTACAGGTTTTGCAAAAAGAACGGTCGAGTTTACCGTCTTTAATTGCGCCGTAAGGGCATATTTCAGGGCGCAGGTGGTCACTCAGCACCATCAGCGGCGCAGCCACAGGTATTCCTTCGGGGTTTGAGCACCATTTGCAGCGCATATTGCAGCCCTGCAGGTGGTAAACCAGACGGTTGCCGGGGCCGTCCTGCGAGTAGTTAAACCCCTTTTGAAATACATTAATTACCATAATAAAAGCCCTCCTATTTGACAAGGTGGTTGTTTTGTGCTATTAATTAGTTCAAGCTTTGAACTATTATACCTGAATTGTACTATGGCGCGAAGAAAAATGCAATATGTTTTTGAAAAAAACCAAGAGATATTTACATCATGTTCATAACAACGTACAATAGAATTGTTTGAGATCACAGAAAAGAGGAGTTCCTCATGAAAAATAATGCTTCCAATGTGAGCACGCTGAAAAACGATAACCGTGCGCTGATCTTCAGCCTGCTCAGAAAACAGCCCATGTCGCGGGCACAGCTTTCGGCGCAGACGAGCCTGACAAAATCGGCCGTTACTATGATTACAGGCACCCTGATACAGGAAGGGCAGCTCATAGAGGTTGGAACCAGCGATACTCAAAAAGGGCGAAAACCCATTTTGCTCGATATTGTCAAAGATTACCGCTACGCGGTGGGGGTGTCGCTGCACAGAAAGAGGCTGATTGTTTCAATCACCGACCTCGGCTCTGAGCTGATTGATTCGACTGAAAGCCACACCGAAAACTACCAAGACAGCAGTGCTGCACTGGCATGGATCAGCAGCACAATCCGCTTGTTGCTGAGTAAAAACAAAATTCCCTACGACCGTGTCATCGGCATCGGCATCAGCAGCCCCGGCCCGCTGGATTATCAGTCGGGCACCATTTTAATGCCCCCCAACTTCAGCCTGTTCCACAATGTTGCTATTGTAAGCCGCCTGAAGGAGGAATTTGACCTGCCTGTGCTGCTGGAGAATAACTCGGTGCTATTTGCCATCACCGAATACTTCCGTGGCTCAATGGGGGATTACCGCAACTCGATGTTTGTCACTATCTCCGACGGCATAGGTTCATGCG
>NZ_DALZQO010000005.1:48378-100649 GCF_032017025.1 Hydrogenoanaerobacterium sp. | reverse complement strand
GGACGGGCGCATTTACCGTGGCTTTGCAGGCTACGCAGGGGAGCTCGGGCACACCAGCATCGACTGCGGCGGCGAGCTTTGCTCGTGTGGCAACCGCGGCTGTTTGGAGCTTTATGCGACGATGGCGGCGCTCAAGAATCGCTTTGAGTTTGATGATTACCACAAGCTGGTGGACGCCGCCTACGATGGCGACAGCCATGCCCTTGCGGTGATTGATTATCAGGCAAGCCGCCTTGCCTGCGCGTTTATCGGTTCCATCAACCTGTTCGACCTAGATTCGGTTGTGCTTTACGGTGAGTTTAACTACCGCCCCGAACTGCTCATTTCAAAGCTGAATGTGATGATTGACCGCCAGTCGATCATCCGAAAGGCTCACCCGGTAGCGGTGCTGCCCTCCCAGCTCGGTACAGATGCTGCGGCAATATCCAGCACCTCGGCAGTGCTCAGCCGTTATTTTAATCAGCAGCTATAAAAACAAAAGGGACTTCCGTAAAAAACGGAAGCCCTTTTTGTTTTTTATGGTTGGGTTTAGGAACAGGCAAAGAAATGCGTTTCTATCATAGCGCACAGCGCATGGTAAACCGGCAGGGTGAGCTCCTGCACCAAGTAGGTTTCGGTTGCGGGCAGCTGAATGGCGCTGTCGCTAAGTGCGGCAATTTTTCCGCCACCAGCGCCGGTAATGGAAACAACCGAAACTCCGAGCGATTTTGCAATTTTGGCAGCATTAACAACATTGCCCGAGTTGCCTGAGGTGGTCAGCCCAATGAGAACATCGCCTTTTTTGCCGTAGCCAAACACCTGCTGTGCAAAGCCCATATCGGGTGCCACATCGTTGGAAAAAGCGGTGAGCAGCGCATTGTGGTTTCCCAGTGAGATGGCAGGCAGTGCACCCTGCAGGTTTGCGGCAAGGTATGCGCCGTCTTCAAAATCTCTGCCGAGCTGCGTGGCATATTCCCGTGAAACGGGTCTCTTCAAAAGAAAGCCCTTCATTAGCTCTCCCACAATGTGGTCTGCATCGGCCTGGCTGCCGCCGTTGCCGCAAATCAGTACTTTACCGCCGTGGGTGTAGCACTCCTCCATCAGCTGGTAAGCTGTAACAATTTCTTTCTCACAACCGCGCAAACAGTCAAAGCGCGCTAAAAGTTCATCCAATATTTTTTTAACATGATCTTTCATGTAAACTCATCCTTTCAAACCGTTTCATTCTTCCAAAAGTGTAAGTGCCAATGCGGCGCAGTCGCCAACGCGGTCGCCCAGCTCGGCAGGCAAAATACGGCACACTTGATGTGACAGCGGCAGAGCCTCGCGCTCTACTACCTCCTGTACATAGGGGTACATCATAGCGGCGTTGCGCTGGTAAACACTGCCCAGCACAATTACCTCAGGGTTGAGGATGTCAATTAAAATGGAAAGCCCCATGCCGAGGTAGCGCGCACTTTCGGCGAGTATACTTTTTGCAAACTCATCCCCTGCATTCGCCGCAATTGCCACATCTTTTGTGGTGATGTCATCAAGTGCTGCCATGCTGGGGCACAACTCGGGCTTCTCGCCTGCCTGCAGCTTTTCAAGAATGCGCATTTTGGCAAGCTGGGCAATTCCGCCGCCGCTGCACAAGCCCTCAAACGAGCCTGCCTTGCCGTAGCCCACAGGCCCTGCTTGGGTAAGGCGTACATGCCCTACCTCGCCCGCCATATCGTTGGTGCCGCTGTACAGTCTGCCGTCTAAAATCAGCCCTGCGCCAAGCCCTGTGCCGCAGGTGAGGAACACCACATTGCGGTAACCACGCGCTGCGCCGAACTTCCACTCTGCCACCGCACAGGCGTTGGCATCATTCTCTAAACGCACAGGGATATGATAATGTGCCTCAAACTCCGCACAGATAGCGACCTCGTCCCACCCCGGCAGGTTGGGTGGCCCTAGAATTACGCCTTTTTTGCTGTCGAGCGGCCCACCGCAGCTGATACCGATGCTGTGCAGCATTTCGCGGCTGATGCGGTGTTTTTGCAGCAAATCATCGGTCGACTCTATCAGCTTTGCAATCACAGCCTTGGGGCTCCCCTCGGTTGCAAACGAAATTTTATCCAATATCAGGCTGTCAATGCTGTCGCAGGCATCCATATTGCCAAGCACCGTGGCACATTTTGTTCCGCCAATGTCAATTCCAATACTGACTTTCAATGGGGCACATCCTTTCCTGTATCTCTCTTTGCTCACAGTATAGCATGCAAATTTTAATTGGTCAACTTTAGTTACTAATTGATTTTTCTCTTTTTTTACTCTATAATAAATGCAACAAATAAAATGCATAGGAGGTGGGTAAGCCAATGAACGCCGGTTTTAACCTGAGTGACGTAAAAACAAAAAACCGCGCCCTGATTTTGCGGCTGGTCGCCACAGAATTCCCCGTTTCAAGGGTGGAGCTTGCACGCAAAACGGGGCTGACCAAAACCACCTCCAGCAAAATTGTGGCAGATTTAATGGATGAAGGGTTTATTTGTGAGCGTGAAGCGCCCATGCCCGAGTTTTCGGGCGCGGGCAGAAAACCAATTGTGCTGGATATTGCGGATAACGCGCCAAGCGTATGCGGCATGCTGGTAAAGCGCGGCTTTTGCACCGTGATTCAAAGCGATTTAAAGGGCAACATCCTTGCACAGACAAGGTTCAGTTACCATTCTACCACAGCTGAAGATTTGGTAGACAATTTGGTAAGCCATTTTAACAGGCTGCAAGCTGCCTCCCAAAGCAGAATGCTGGCGGTGGGCATTGCCGCACTCGGCCCCGTCGATATTATCGCGCAGACCATTGCAAATCCGCCCAACTTTTACGGAATACGAAACCTCCCCCTGCCCGAGCTAATCCACAAGCAAACAGGGCTGCCCGCTTATTTGATGAACGACGCCAAGGCGGGCGCGCTTGCCGAAAAGCTTTACGGTAACGGCAAAGAGGAGGAGAATTTTCTTTACTTGCACATCGAGAGCGGTATCGGTGCAGGGTATGTACTGCACCATCAGGTGTACCACGGTGATATGGGGCAAAGCGGTGAGCTTGGGCACACCACCATTGATTTTTCGGGCGATGTATGTGCATGCGGCAACGTCGGCTGCCTTGAGCTTTACAGCAGTTTAGATACGATAAACCAAAAAATGCGGTTGCTCTCGGCAGAGAACAAACCGCATCGTGACTATTCGTGGGCTGAGATTGTTACTATGGCAGACAGTGGCGACAGCGGTGCAATCGCGGCTTTGGATGAGTTTTGCGAATACCTCGCACGTGCGGTCATCAATGCGGTAAGCCTGATGGATATCCACAATATCATTGTCGGGTACGAATCCGCCACAGAGGGCGGTACACTGGAACGGCTGCTCGACCAAAACCTAAACCGCCGCTCAGCTGCGGCAGGGCGTAGAGAAATTCGCGTAACGCGCTCTTTCTTCCGTGGCTCCGCACCGCTTGTGGGCAGTGCCGCCGCTGTTATTAGCAAGCTGTTCAGCGGTGAACTTGCCATATAGGCACTCTAGCGCTTGGTGTTGGGGCCGAGCGCTTCTTTTTTTGTGTTGTGGTTCTGGTTTTGGTTTTCCACATGGTTTGCGCTGCGGTTCATCATTGCATTCACCGGCTGGCTGCAGTTTTCTTTTTCTTGTTTTTGATTTTTTTCTTTCTTGTTCTCAGACATAAAATCACCTCAAGCATAGTATCTCATGCTTTCTCTGCCTTATGCGATTTTGTCCATCACTCGGTAGTTATCCTAAAACTGTAATTTTTTGCTGCACATAATTTTCTGTTTGTTTTAAGCTTTATTATGGTATAATAGCAATGAAAGGATGATAGATATGAAAAAATTTGTACCGAAAGAAAAGCTCAGCAAAAAAGCGAAGCGTGAACTCAATCTTGCAAACCGTATTACCTGGGGCGCTGTAAACCCGGTTACCAAAAAACCCGCAAACCCAAAAGTTTATAACCGCAAAAAGGTTCAGAATGGAGATGATCTCTTCCACTCTGAACCTTCTTTTTTATGTTTGATTTGCACCTAATGGCTGCTCCGATTACTCTACCGGCTTAATTGCAACCGCGGTAACCTGCACGGGGTAACTCTCTCTGATTTCGGGGCGAATCGTCAGCTCCACGGTCTGCCCCTCAAACAGGTTAAAATTCACCTCAACATCCGCAATTCCTACGCTCGCTTTGTCAAAGCCGACATCATCCGCAGTGGTGACCATGATGCTTTGTTCCGATATACTCTCAATCGTCGCGGTAAAGGTGATATTCTCCGGCTTTTTGGTGCATCCCGTAAACAGCAAAATACACACTGCCGCCAGCGCTGCAATGGTTCTTTTCATTTTTTCATCCTCCCGGAAAATTCATAGTGCCCATAAATAAGTATTTTTATATGCCTCTATTCGAAAAGTGCGGTTTTCGTCCTGTTTTATTGCCTGTAGATTATCTTTTACAAAAAATATGTTTTGATTCAGTTGGCATTGCTGTATTGGCTGATCCAAGATATCGATACAATTCTCCATCCTCCGCCGGTCTAAAATAATCCTCCAGCCTGTTGGGCCCTGCAAGCACCTGCCTGCCCACATACACCGTACCATCGCTTTTGGTTTTATAGCTCCATTTTACGAGCAGAATCTCCCCCCGTACAATTTCAATTCCTGTAATGCAGCGCGGATGAACACAGCTGCCGTCGTTAAAGTAAAGCGGTTCGCCAAGGTCGGGCAACACCGGCCTGTGGGTATGCCCGGCAATCAGCATTTGCTCCTCTTTTACCGACCATTTTGTCAGCTTTTTTTCCACCTGCTTTTTTCGTTTATAGTTTTTCGCAGCACTGGTGGGGTCTTTTACGCCAACCGATTCCAGTGGTTTCCAAAAATAACGTACCAAAAATCGGCTTAACCTCCATAAGGTATCGTTTAAAAAATCTGCCTGATGACCATGTAATAGAAATATCTTTTTGCCTGTGGATGTGTGGCGCAAAATAATACCTTCATGAATTTTAATACCCGGGAACAAAGGGGTATATTTTTTTTGCCGGGCGTCGTAATAATTATTGTAATCGTTTTCTACAAGGCGGAAGTTTTTCTTTACCATATCGTGGTTGCCAAAGAGCAGATGCAGCCGATTGTCTCTATAAAAACGAGACATAATCCAAAATGCGTTGCCGTGTATCTCAATAATATCCGAGAGTTTTTTGTTTTCCCAAAGCTCGTCTCCATCACCAAGCTCAATATAGGTATATTTTTGCTGATTGTAGTAATCCAATGCGGCGAAAAATAGGTTTTGGTTTTTCGCAAAATTATCTGCCCAACTTCCGTCGCCACGGTGGCAGTCGCTCATAATAATAATTTTGGATGAGTCATCAAAGGGGATTTGATGTGACGACCGAAAAGTTTGCGAAATCCTTTTATAAGCAAACATCAAGACACCTCCACCCTGCTGCTTAATGTTAAAAAACAGTAAAAAACACGTATTTATTCGTTAGTATCCTATTCTTTTGCCGTGAATTGTGTTAATGAATATTATAAAGAAGGAACAGGCTTTCGAAAGCCTGTTCCTTTTTTATAATATTGATTCTAAGAACTTCTCAAGTTTTTTATCGCCAAATATCTCGTTGGTAACAAACTTGCCCTGATCATAAAAAGCATAGGTGGTAAATGGGTTGGGTGCATTTTGCGCCTGCACTTTGGTTTCGATTTTATGCACGGTAACCGGTATACCGCGTGCCTTGATTGCCGCAACAATCTGCGGAATGTATTTGGCATTGTGTGGGCAGTGGTCGGTATAGTAAAACACCAGCCCTGGCTCCGTAATAACCCCTGTTTTGGCACAAGCCTTAAATTTCGGTACGGGCGCGTGCTCTGCAAACGGTAGGTACAGCAGTTCATAGTACGGCTGGGCGGTATCTGCCACGGTAAAGCCCTTATATTTGTAATACTTCGGGTCGGAAAGGAACGGCATCTTTTTTTGCGTACAAAGCGCCGCCAAACCAAGCTTACCCTGCTGCTTTGCCGCTGCAATTGCCTCGTTTAACAGCGCGTTTGCATAACCCTGCCCTTTAAACTGCCCCGATACCCAGAAGCAATCGATGAACAGATAGCCGTCTGCCTCGATGGGACTCCATGCATTTTCGGCAGGGACATATTCAATCAGCACCTTGCCGCGGGCATTCAGCTTTTTAAATACGTAGCCATCTGCAAAGCAGCTTTGCATCCATGCTTTTTTGCTTGCGGCACCCACGTCACTTTTTTTATCGGCAAGGGCGCAGCAGATGTGCTCCCGCCCAATATTATCACGGTTTACCTCAATAATATCCATAGCATACTCCTTTATTTGTGGGCAACAGGGTGACGGAGGATTGTCTTCAGGTTTTCTGGCGCGGCCTTTCGCGGGTCGCTCAGATAAATTTCGTGATGCCGACGGTCGTTTCCGCACTCATCTGTCAAGTTGTTTTGCGCTACAAACTGCGCTATTTTATCAATCGATTCCTGCTCGGTGCTGTACGGGCCGATGTGCATCAGCTGTACACACAAACCCTCCTCATAAGCGGAAAGGCGCACTCCTGATGTATCCAGCTGAGGTTTTTTCACTGCTAAGGTCTCCTTCGCTTTTCTCAAAACATTCTGTGTTACAAAGTCGGGCTGGCGGATCATCGAAGTCCAAGCCCATTGCTGCCGTTTTTCGAGCTCGAAGCCGTCACAGCCGCAATCCCACAAGCCCTCCAAGGGTGGAACTGTGTAATCCAGCCAGCCCTGTGGATGCTCTTTGCTCATTTTAATGGTATAAGCAATTGCATACAGCACTTCAACAGCATTTTTATATTGCTCGCCGTTTGGGTCGCCGCACCCGTCCAGCATCAGGTACTGCATGGGGGGAACTTCCACCAGCTCGGGGGTTCCTCTCGGAAGGTAGAGTGCTTTTTCCTGCTTTTTAAAATCCAATTTGCCATTCATTGCAATTCCTCCTGTGTTTTAATAACCTTATTGTACAGGGGATATATTGACAACAGCATGTCATATTTATAAATACTGTTTTAACGCGGTTTGAAGGCGCCGAATAATTTCGTCTCGAATGGTAGTCGGCTGCAACACCCGCACCGAACCACCAAACGAGAGCAAATACCCATATACCCATTCACCGAGTGGAAATTCGGTGGTCACCGTAAAGCTGCCGTCCTCATGCTTTACAATGTTTTCCTCCTCAAACTCATCATAGACGCGGTACGCCATTGTGGCATCCACCCAGAGCCTTAGGGGTACCATTTTGTTCCGGTATGAATTTGGGCTCGATTGGAAGACATCGCAGGGAATTTCGCGCTCAAAGGTTTCCTCAATCCGCTTTAGGTTTTTGATGCGTGACAGCTTAAAAAAGCGGTAGTCCTGTTTTGCAGTGCAAAAGGCTAAGAGGTACCAGCCCTGTCCACGAAACATTAGGCGCAGGGGCTCTGCCTTGCGTGTGGTTTTTTCACCCGCCGCGCTGTAATAATCAAACAGAATGATACTTTTGTTTAAAATTCCGTCTTTGAGCGTCATAAATTTTGCCCGCTCCTGCACGCCTGCGCCCCAATCGGTAAAATCGACATCAATCCACCTGATGTTCTCTTTGCGGAACAGACTGCCCAGTTTGGAGAGGGCTGTATCCACCTCAGGGTACTTTACCGCGGACAGGCTCTGCAAGCCGAACAAAATCTCGTTCTGCTCGTCCTCGGACAGTACCGATTTGTTGAGTACAAAATCCTCAAGCAGGCTGATTCCTCCGCCTTTGCCCTTGCTTGCGTAGATGGGGATTCCTGCGGCAGACAAAGTGTCTACATCGCGGTAGATGGTGCGCTGCGACACCTCGAACCGCTCCGCCAGCTCCTTCGCGGTCATTTTACGTTTATTCAGCAACAGGTAGGTCATTTCAAATAATCTATGAATCTGCATATCATCACCACTGCTATTGTACCACAAATAGCTGACAGGTGTATGTCATAAAAAAAGAGCTTCTGAACAATCAGAGGCTCCTTTTTAGCAGTTTACGTACTATCTGTTTTCTCTTTGAATATCAATGATTTCAGCTTCCGTATTGCTTTCGATAAAATTTAGCACCTTATCCACCACGCTACCTGCAAACGCGGCAGAATCTGCAACACAGGCAATACCCAGCACAATCGTTTGGTGCATATCCTGTTCTTCCACCTCGGCAATGGCGACGTGAAACTGATTGTGCACCTTGGCACAAATGCTTTTGACGATCATGCGCTTTTCTTTGAGCGAGTGCACCCACGGCGCATACAGCCTAATCTTTACTACTGAAACAATCATTTTTTATCCTTCCAATACCATCACTTCAGTTTTTCAGGGCTGGTGCTTTCAGTATCTGCAAAATAGACGGTACAGTGGTAGACTGCCCCACTTTTGGTTTTTTTATAAAACTTTCTTTTTCCCTGTTATGGTGCTGATGAGCGCAGATTCATCTATAACTAAAATGCTCTTATCAACCGATTTACTCTTTCTTACTCCTGAGATGAAATCCGATTCGCTGGAACCGCCCATATTGTCTACAGATCCTATCTCTTCCAAATCCTCTACCGATACAATCTCATCCGCCATAATGCCAAAATACTGGTCATCTTTTTCAAGTACAATTACCATCTCGTGAAAATCAATTTTAAAAAGTTCTTTTGCTTCGTCCAGCAGCGAAACGATTTGCGGAACATACTCGTCCGAGAGCTTTCCAAAAACTTTTTTTAAGCATTCGTCACGCTCACAATCATCGCAATTCTGCTTGCATTCTTCCACCTCCAACGCTGTTTGATGCAGCTTGGTGTGGGGCTCATCTATCTTTCTCATATGGTGGTTTATCGTATGTAGATCCGATTCAAAATTATCATACCACTTTCCAAACGCACACTGATGTGGATCGGTGGCAAGTGTAAATGGCTCGTTCTGCTTTACCGAACGCTCTAATTCTTTGACCCAGTGCAGATGATCCTGTTTGCGAGCCTCCAGCATATCCGCAAACTCCTGGTATTCTTCCGTGAGCGACTTCATGCCAAACAGACGGCGCAGCTCAATGAGCGGAATAATTTTACCGCGCAAATCGAAAATACCCCTGACGTATTGGGGGGAATTCGGCATAGGTACTATGTTTTGCGGTAACATCATAATACTTGACACCAGCTCGCTGGTAAAAGTAAAATACTCGCCGCACAGCTTAAAAATCAACCATGGATATTCGGTTTGCTCTGTCTGTACATCTTCGTTTTCGTAGTACATGTTTTATCTTCTCCTTGTCAATAGAAACAGTTTGCATCTCAAGTCAAATGGCATCTGCTTTTCATAAGCATACAATGGGCTTTCACTATATACAGGCATATTATAGCATAAATATCCGAAAGAATAAATGAGGTAGTAACCTTTTTACACAATTGTCTCCATGTGTGCTTCTATCGCATACTATATTTTGATAAACTTTTTTAGGAGGAGATCTTTTGTATTTTAATTGCAGTCAAAGGCAGTTAATTGATCTGCTGCGCAAATTGTGGGAGCAGCATATTATGTGGACCAGGTCGTTTATCATCAGCACTGCGGAAGGCTTGGGGGATCTGCCAATGGTAACCGAGCGCTTGCTGCGCAATCCGTCTGATTTTGCAAAAGTATTTAAACAATTTTATGGCCCCGAAATTGCCGAGCAGCTTGAAAAACTATTTCGCGAACATCTGCTGATTGCAGCGGACCTCGTTACCGCTTTAAAAGTGGGCGACACGGCTAAGGCCGCCGAAAGCAATAAAAAGTGGTATGCAAATGCAGATGAAATCGCAGCCTTTTTGTCGAGCATTAACCCGTATTGGGATGACCGCCAATGGAGAAACCTTTTGTACGATCACCTTGATATGACCGCAAAGGAAGCAACCGAACGGCTAAACAAGCAATATGAAGAAGATGTTAAACGATACGATACGATTGAACATAATGCATTGCAAATGGCTGATTTTATGGCAAGCGGTATTCTCGCACAATTTCGTATCTAAAGCTAAGAGCCAGGGGCGCATAAGGTAACCTTGGCTCTTATGTTGTAACCGGAGGTGAGCTTGTGTTTTGTCCAGAGGATCTCGCGGCTGCCGTGAGTGCGATATCCATTGCGGTATCTAAGGGCAGAACGGTTGAGGAGTTAAATGTTTTAGCTGCCGTTTTTACACAGGTCGGTGCAGTTATCGCCACCATCGCTGTTCAAAAAAACAATATACAAGATTGCATTGAAAACGCACAGAAAAACAGCAATCAACCTGACACTACTCAAGATAATAACACCAACAATCAGCCCGCCACTGCTCAAAGCAGCAATGCCAGTCAAGCGACAACAAAAAATACTAACAAGTCTGACACTGATCAAAGCAGCAGCAATGAGCAAACTTCAGCGAAAAACAGCAATCTGTCCGTTGCTGATCAAGGTAAAAACACTTGGCAAATTCCAACATCGTCAGCTGAAGGAAAAACCAGTGCCGACTCTGCTTCTCTGCCGCTTTTTTTACAGAAAAATTTTGATAAACAATGGTCATAACCTCTATCTGATGCTACTTTTTAAAAGTCTTTGTTCTGCCTGCAGCAAAATCTGCTGTACCTCTTGCCGGCAGAGCATGGCAACCGGTTTTATAGGTTCTGGCGCGCCAAAGCGGTCATGCAATGGTTTTTCCAGCCAAATCACATCACACCAGCGGCCAAACTTATAGCCCGCCTTTTGGAATACCCCAACCTTTTGAAAGCCATAGCTTTTATGAAAACGCTCACTGCGCTCATTTGGGTGCGTAATACAGGCGTAAACATTGTATACCCCCTGCAATACAAGCAGGGCCATCAGTGCATCGTACAGCGCTGACGCAACCCCTTTTCCCTGTGCATCGGGGTGCAGATAAATGGAAGTCTCCACATCCCACTGATAAGCCGCGCGTGTGCGGTAAAGCGAGGCGTAGGCGTAGCCCACCGGTATCCCGCTGCTTTCACAAACAAGGTAGGGATAGCTTTTTGAAATACTTGCGATGCGCCCTTCAAACTCGGTTACAGACGGCACTTCGTACTCAAAGGTAATGGTCGTGCCTGTAACATAAGGGGTATAGATGCCAAGCAGTGCGGGGGCATCTTCAAGGCTTGCGAAACGAATGCGGTATTGACTCATATTTTATGCTCCTTTGTGTTGCTTTCCTTACAGATAAAACATCTGCTCCAGTTTTTCCAAATCGCCGGCGGGGCGGCGATGCACCGTACTTTGCGCATACTCGGTGGGGGTCATACCATTTGATTTTTTAAATACCTTGCAAAAGTAGTTTGCTCCCGCAAAACCCACCATGTCCGCCACTATTTCAAGCGTATATTTCCCGCTTTGCAGCAGCAGCTTGGCGTTTTCAAGCCGCACCTCTGAAAGATATTTACCGGGGGGGACTCTCATATGCTGTGAAAACTCTCGAATTAGGTGGTGCTTGGTCACACCCAGCCGGTCGGCTAGCTCCTCAATACCCGAGAGATAGGCATATTGTGTACGAATCAGCTCTGCAGCCTGCTCTACGAGCGGAGGGATTTGGGTGGTTTTCCGTTCTTCCGCTAGGGCGCAAAGCTCTATTAAAAGGGCGAATGCTTTGGTACACCCCCAATAGCCATCCACCGCCGCACCCAGCTCGATACTATTGCAAATACGCCTAAGAGTGCCCACCACGGGGTTGTACAAGCTTACCGCGGATTGTACCCCCAAACGGTCGGTCACGCCGGTGAGGTGGTGCTGCGCGAGCTCGCCGCCCAGCAGCGCAAAACTACACTCAAGCCCGCTTGCAATGCTCATACCACCGCCACAGGGGGTGATGAGCAGTTCGCCCTGCTTCACGGCAAAAGTTTGCTTTCCGGCGGTTACCATACCCTCGCCCGCAAGCACCGCAAGCACCAGCCAGCCCTGAAACGGAAAAACACAGGATTGTTCTTTTCTTTCAAAAGCGCTGCCTTTTGCACTGCTGTCCATAACACCGGCCATAGATAAAACAATATCCTGCGCCACTTCGGCGGGTGGCTGCGGCAACCTAAAAAAAGAGGTCATTTTTTTACACCTCATATCAACATATTACCATTGTAATGCACTGTTTAACGGGATACAATGAATTTATAAGAATTATTACCATTATACAGGCTCTTTTTTAAGAACGCAACAGGTCAATAAATTACAATGAAAGAAAAGTAGGTGCGATTATGGCAAGTATCAGCTTAAAAAACATCTTTAAAATTTACCCCGGCGATGTAACCGCTGTAAACGATTTTAACCTTGAAATTGAGGACAAAGAGTTTATCATTCTTGTCGGCCCCTCCGGCTGCGGTAAATCCACTACACTGCGTATGATTGCAGGGCTTGAAGAAATTACCAAAGGCGAGCTGTACATTGGCGACAATTTGGTAAACGATGTTGCCCCGAAGGATAGAGACATTGCAATGGTATTCCAGAACTATGCGCTTTACCCGCATATGACCGTATTCAAGAATATGGCCTTCGGCCTTGAGCTCCGTAAAGTTCCCAAAGACGAGATTAAACAGAAGGTAGAAGAGGCTGCAAAAATTCTTGACATTGAACATCTGCTCAACCGTAAACCCAAGGCCCTTTCGGGTGGTCAGCGCCAGCGTGTTGCCCTTGGCCGCGCTATGGTTCGTGACCCGGCGGTGTTCCTGCTTGACGAGCCTCTGTCCAACCTCGACGCAAAACTGCGTACCGCAATGAGAACCGAGATTACTAAGCTGCATAAGAGACTGGGCACAACCTTTGTTTATGTAACCCATGACCAGACCGAGGCTATGACAATGGGTGACCGCATTGTTGTTATGAAGGACGGCTTTATTCAACAGGTGGATACCCCGCAGAAACTTTACGACAGCCCCTGTAACATCTTTGTCGCAGGCTTTATCGGCTCACCGCAAATGAACTTTATCGACGTTATTTTGACAAAAAAAGAAAACGGCTACTTTGCAGAGTTTGATGGCTATTCCATCGGTATCCCCAAGGGCAAAGCAGATTCAAAAGAGCTTGACAAATACGTTGGCAAAGAAGTTGTCATTGGTATTCGTCCCGAAAACATCCATGATGAGCCTGTATTCCTAGAGAGCGCTGAGCACAGCGTTGTAGAGGCGAAGGTTGATATTGCCGAGATGATGGGCTCTGAGATCTTCCTGTACCTTGATTGTGCAGGCAAAAAGCTTACGGCTAAAGTTCCCTCTCGCTCTACCGCGAAATCGGACGATGTGCTGAAGGTTGCGTTTGACAACAACAAACTGCATATGTTCGACAAAGAAACCGAGCAGGTTATCTTCAACTAAGCAGCTGTACCTTCCCCATTCGAGCATTATCTTTTATAAACATGCAAACGAGCCATCCGCAAAAGCGGGTGGCTCTCTGTTTTTTTGTAATTTTTATAAAACCAATAATGAGGGTATATTTTTATTGTTTTTTCTTCTGCACTGTGCTAATGTGATTACCGGAAGGAAGTGTTTTTTATGAAGCTGAGTTTAAACCTGAATGGCTGCACTGCCGTGGTGGATACCTACGGAGCAGAGCTGATTTCTTACCGCGATATTGCGAATACCGAATATATTTGGAACGGTGACCCCGCCTATTGGGCAGGGCGCAACCCGATTCTGTTCCCCATAGTGGGCGGCCTAAAAAACGGGCAGGTGCAAATTGACGGAAAAACCTACGAAATGGGGCGCCATGGCTTTGCGCGCCATTCGGAGTTTGAAGTGTTGCAAAGCGGCGAGCATTTTGCGGTGCTTCGCCTTTGCGACAATGCTGAAACGCTTGCACAATACCCCTATCACTTTGAATTGCTGGTACGCCACGAGCTAACCGACGACGGTTTTGCCACAAGCTTTACTGTACGTGCAATTGACAGCACAATTCAGTTTTGCATTGGTGCACATACAGGCTTTATGTGTCCGTTGCACCGGAACGAGCGTTTTGAAGATTACAGCGTAGTGTTTGAGCAGGTTGAGAACCTGCCCTGCATGGCGCTTACCCCAGACGGTCCGGTTGAAAACACAGCCATCAGACTTAATCACACCGATAGACTGGCATTGGATCATACGCTGTTTGACAACGATGCACTGATCTTTAAGGGGCTGCGTTCACGCAGTGTATCGCTGCGCCACAATACCACAGGCAAAGGCGTAAAGATGAATTTTTCAGATTTCCCGCTGCTTGCACTTTGGAGCAAACCGCACTCTGATGCACCATACCTATGCTTTGA
The DNA here is from genome assembly GCF_032017025.1 of Hydrogenoanaerobacterium sp. Lineage (NCBI taxonomy): Bacteria > Bacillati > Bacillota > Clostridia > Eubacteriales > Oscillospiraceae > Hydrogenoanaerobacterium > Hydrogenoanaerobacterium sp. The sequence continues at coordinate 86,404 of NZ_DALZQO010000005.1, read as the reverse complement.
ACCCTGGGTGGGGCATGCCGCAACTGCCGCTGAAAGTAACGACTTTGCCCACAAACCATACGTTGTCACCCTGTCTGCGGGCGAAAGCTTTTCAATTGGATATACTGTCTCGGTGCTATAAGTAACAAAAACCCCCGGCTGCCCAATTGGCTGTCGGGGGTTTTTGTTTGTATGTGGAAAATTAATTAGAAAGGGCATCTTCAAAGCCGGCAATGCTCTCATTTCTACCTACAACCACGACCACGTCGTTTTCATTGAGTACAATATCGGGAGTAATATCAACCGTAGTTTTGCTGCCTTTGATGATGGCAATGATATTAATTCCAAAATTTTTACGGAGATTTGCTTGCATCACCGTAATACCGTCAAACTTATCGGTAAGCTTGATTTCTGAGATGGAAAAGTCACCGTTGAGCTCAATATAGTCGAGAGCGCGTGTGGTGCTAAGCTTACCCGCGAGCCGCACTGCCATATCCTTTTCGGGGTAAACAACTTCTGCACCTATTTTGCGCAGCACCTTGCCATGCTCGGCACTGATTGCTTTTGCAATAACACGCGGCACACCCAGCTCAATTACGTTAAGAGCGGTGAGAATGCTTGCTTCAATCTGCTCACCAATGCAAACCACAACCGTCTCGCAGTTTTGAATGCCTGCTTCCTCCAAGGTAGGTTTATCTAGTATAGGGGTGACGAATGCCTGCCCTACATGTTCTTGAATTTGACGAATTTTATTTTCATTGTTGTCGAGAACCAGAACCTCTTTGCCTGAGGCGGCAAGAGTTTCAGCAAGGGCATAGCCAAAGCGCCCTAACCCAATTACCCCAAATGGAATACTCGGTTTATGATAATTGAACATAGAAATGCTCCTATCCTATTGTAATTCGCTCTTCCGCATAAAGCAGGTTGGATGCCGGGTGATACGACCACACGCATGCGATGGTGAGTGGACCCAGCCTGCCAAAAAACATGGTGAGTGACAAAATAATTTTACTGATATCGGTAAGCTCCGGGGTAATGCCGGTGGAAAGACCAACCGTACCAAACGCAGAAACCACTTCAAACAGCACTTGCACAAAGCTGTACTGCGGTTCAGCAAGGCTTACCAGCAGGGTATTTATGCAAACCACACCAAGCGCAAGAATTGTGAGCGTAAAGGCACGTATTACACTTTCTTGGGGTATCTTACGCTTAAACGCGGTGCATTCGCGGTTGGTGGCAATGCTGAAAATGCTTTTGAGCATCGTAAAGGTGGTGGTGGTTTTGATACCGCCGCCCGTAGAACCGGGCGATGCGCCGATAAACATAAGAATGATGAGAATAAACAGACCTGCGTTCGTGAATTTACCGAGATTGTAGGTGGAAAAACCTGCGGTTCTCGCCGCTGTGCTCTGGAAAAACGCTCCCAGCCAGGTGACATCCTCGGTGCACTTGAGCAGTACGGTACCGATGAGAAGCAGCGAGGTTGTCATCAGCAAAACAATTTTGCTGTTCATGCACAGTGCGCGCCACGAACGCTTTTCCCACACCTCTTTGATCACAGTGAAACCCAATCCGCCAAAAACAATCAGTGCACAGGTGGTGAGGTTGAGCAGCACATTGCTTTGATAAGGGATTAGGTTTGCGAACCCACCCAGAATATCAAAGCCCGCATTGTTGAACGCTGAAATAGCATGGAATATGCTGACCCCCAGGGCATCCAGCGGTGGGAAATCCTGCACGAATACAATAAAGCTGAGTACCATGCCCACACCTTCAAACAGCAGGGTCATCTTTAGTACCGATTTCACCAGCTTGACTATGCCGTTTAGCGAATTGAGATTCATCGCTTCTTTGATCAGTACACGCTCGCGCAGACCAACATTTTTTCGCGCAAGCAGGATAAACAACACGCCGAACGAAGTAAAACCGAGGCCCCCCACCTGTATCAGCGCGGCGACAACCGCCCTGCCAAACACAGAAAAGGTGCCCGCTGTGTCAATTGCGACCAAGCCTGTAACACAAACCGCACTGGTTGACGTAAACAGTGCGTCCACGGGGCGCACATGCATACCCGGGTTTGCCGAAATTGGAAGCAGCAGTAAAAACATACCGGTAAAGATAACAATTGCAAAACCCAGAACAAGAACCCTCCCGGGGCTCATTCTGCCTTGATGGGACACAAAAATGCCTCCTTGTAATCTACGAGTTCTTCATAATAACACTTTCAACCACATTGGCTGCATGCTCACAGGCATCGCAGCATTTTTCAAGGCGGTCGAGTGTTTCGGTCCAAGCAATAATTTCAATGGGGTCTTTGCAGTTCACATACAGCCTGCGCACCGATTCGGTGTATAGCTTGTCGCCAACCTCTTCGAGGCGGTTGATTTCGATGATACTGGTCTGCACCGTTGTAGATTTACGGAAATTGTGGAAATCTTCCATTGCTTTTTTCAGTGCCTTGCAGCAGCTGACAATAACGTTTGAAAATTCCAGTGCTTCGGGGCGAATCGCAGTGATATTATACATGTACACACGCAGCAAAACATCCTCAATATTATCGGTGACCTCATCCAATTCCTGTGCAAGCTCCATAATGTCTTCTCGCTCAATTGGGGTGATGAATTCACGTACCAGCTTATTCATCATATCGTGCTTGCACATATCGGCGCCATGCTCTAAATTATGCATTTCTGTAATTTTATCATGCAGCTTATCTGCATCAAAATTTGTAAGTACATCGTGCAGCATTTCTGCCGCCTGGCAGGAGTAATCCACCATCTTTACAAACATATCATAGTAGTTGTAATCTTTCTTGTTCCCCATGTTTTACTCTATCCTTTCAAACTAAAAAATCCACATAAACAGCTTTGCCATTAAAAAACCAATTAATCCGCAGCCGGGAAAAGTGAGCACCCAAGTGAGCACCATTTCTTTTACCACACTCCAATTAACTGAGGATACTCGCTTTGCAGCACCTACACCCATAATCGCAGTGGTTTTGGTGTGTGTGGTGCTCACCGGAATACCGGTAAGTGACGAAATCAGCAGGCAGCCCGCTGCTGCAAGATCTGCCGAAAAGCCTTGATATTGCTCGAGTTTTACCATATCCATGCCCACCGCCTTAATAATGCGATAGCCGCCGATTGAAGTGCCAAGCCCCATCACTGCTGAGCATAGAATCATCATCCACATCGGAATAACAAAACTTGAAACATCCCCCTGCCCCCTGGCAAGAAAAATGCCCAGCATAAAGATTCCCATAAACTTTTGCCCATCTTGAGCACCGTGCATAAACGCCATTGCCGCACCGCCGCACACCTGTGCGCCCTGAAAAAAACTGCTTGTTTTCCGGCGGTCCAGTCTGCGGCAGATTACTTCAATCAGCTTCACTGTGACCCAGCCCATAACAAAACCGAGCAGTGTGGAGAGACCCAAGCCGTACAGTACCTTCACCCATTCTCCCCCGTTAATGCCAGATAAACCGTTGTGCATTGCAATTGCCGCACCCGAAACACCTGCAATCAGCGCGTGGCTTTCACTGGTGGGAATACCAAAGGCCCAAGCCGCTGTCGCCCACACCACAATGGCAAACAGCGCAGCGCACAGTGCAGTGAGTGCTTCGTGGGGATCTCCGCCAAAATCCACCATATTGTAGATGGTTTGTGCAACGGTCGCGTTGACAAGTGTCATAAATAGTACACCTAAAAAATTAAATACCGCTGCCATTAAAATGGCACTGCGGGGGCTCATTGCCCGTGTTGAAACGCAGGTTGCAATTGCGTTCGGCGCGTCTGTCCAACCGTTTACCAAAATGACCCCCATGGTCAGCAGTGCGGTAATCAGCAGCGCTGGGTTGGTTATCGCCTGACTGAAAAATTCAGAAAGCGTGATGGTCAAGAAAGATCTCCTCCCTGTTTTGTTTCCTGTCTTGTTGTAAGCCGTGTGTAAATTTTGCGCAAAGTCATCGTAGCACGATTGCCCAAACTCGACAACATCCCGCATCCATTCTTAACAATTTCTTAATGCTTGTTTTCCTTGCTTTACGCCTTGTTTACGGTATAATCAAGGTAATGTGCCGCTGCTCGGCAGCACTGTATAAAGCTGATTTGATCCGTATAAAGCCTGAGAGGTGGGTGATTTTAAGTGAAGATTAAGGAGAACAAGAACATGTTCGCCTCGGATAAAGCACCTAAATGGCTGCGGTACGATGCGGTTAAAACCTTGCTGATATTGCTTGCCGCAACAACAATCTGCCTTTTGCTGCAACAGGCGTTCGCCAGTTTTGACAACGTAAGCATGATTGTTATTTACATTTTGGCAGTGGTATTTGTTTCACGCGTAACCACCGGATATCTCTGGGGCATATGTGCATCGGTCGCAGGTGTAATCGGGGTAAACTTTTTTTTCACCTTCCCTTATTCTGCGCTGGATTTTACCCTTGCTGGCTACCCCATCACTTTTTTAAGCATGCTTTTGGTTTCACTCATCACCAGCGCCATGACCGCACAAATTACCGAACAGGCACGTCAGTCCGCCCTGCGTGAGCTGCGTACCGAAAAGCTTTATGAAATTACCCGCCAGCTTTTAATTACCCGGGGGCTGGATAATATTGTGAACCTTACGTTGGATTACCTGAGCGACTTTTTTCACCGTCCGGTAATTTTTTACACCGATGACCCGCAGTGCGGCTGTACAGGAAAAATTGCCGCTGCCAGCCTGAGTCAAGAGCTGATTTTACGTTCTTCCAACGAGCAGTTCGCAGTGCACTGGGTGTTTGTGAACAACGAGTGTGCCGGCACCGGTACCGATACCTGCACCAAGGCATATGGTTTGTACCTGCCTGTAGCGTCACAGCGGCAGGCACTGGGCGTAATTGGGCTGCTGTATGACGACGGCGCTGCGCCGGAGCCCGAGCAGATGACCTTTTTGGATATGATGACCTCGCAGATTGCCATGGCGCTGGAGCGACAGAAGCTTTCGGACGAGCAAAGCCGTATATTGGTGGAATCGGAAAAGGAGAAGATGCGCAGCAACCTGCTGCGTGCCATTTCACATGACTTGCGTACCCCGCTCACCAGTATTTTGGGAGCAAGCTCGGCAATACTGGAGAGCAAAGGGCAATTGGATGAACAAACGCACGATAAACTGGTGGATGATATCCGTGAGGATTCACAATGGCTGATTCGGATGGTAGAAAATCTGCTGTCGGTCACCCGCATCAGCGAAGGCGGCGCAACTGTGCATAAATCGCCCGAGGCAGTGGAGGAAATTGTTGCCGAGGCGATTGGGCGCGCAAAATCGCGTTTCCCCACGCAACAGCTGCAGGTTCGGGTTCCCGATGAATTCTTACTTGTCCCCATGGATGCAACGCTGATTGAACAGGTCATCATCAACTTGGTGGAAAACGCGATTCGGCATTCCGGTGAAGATGCTCCCATTGAGCTTACCGTCACACGCGAGGGGAACCTTGCAATGTTTGAGGTGCGAGACCATGGAAAAGGCATTAAGCAGGTGGATATCCCGTATCTTTTTGAGGGCTACGAGGCGCGCGGCAAGCGCAGCAGCGATTCTTCCAGAGGAATGGGCATCGGGCTTTCCATCTGTAATTCTATTGTGAAAGCACATGGCGGTGAAATAACTGTGACAAATAAACAGGGCGGCGGAGCAGCCTTTACCTTTACGCTGCCGATTGATAAATGAAGGGGTGAAACCATATGGCCAATAAAGTAACTATTTTAATTGTTGAGGACGAACGTGCTATCAGCAATTTTATCTCTACCGTATTGACCGCAAACGGATATCGAACTATTAAAACTGAGACAGGGCGCGAGACGCTGTCTTTAATCACCTCACACTGCCCCGATGTGGTGCTGCTTGACCTGGGACTGCCCGACATGGATGGGCTGGAGGTACTCAAATCGGTGCGTGAATGGTCGAATATTCCCATCATCATAGTTTCGGCGCGCGGTTACGAGCGCGAAAAGGTTGAAGCACTCGACCTGGGTGCGGATGATTACATCACGAAGCCGTTTGGTACTTCAGAACTGCTGGCGCGTATTCGTACCGCTTTGCGCCATAACAGCAAGCCCGAAACGGGTGACAGCGTACCCAGTACCAAATTTACAACAGGTGGCTTCGCTATCGATTTTGATAAACGCATGGTATGGGTAGATGGCACTGACATACACCTGACACAGATTGAATATAAAATTGTGGCCTTGCTCTGCCGCTGCGCGGGGCGTGTACTCACCTACGACAGCATTATCGAACAGATTTGGGGCCCTTTTGCTGCGGGTGACAACCAGATTCTGCGTGTAAACATGGCGAATATCCGCCGTAAAATTGAAAAAAACCCTGCTGAGCCGCGTTATATTCTTACCGAGGTGGGCGTGGGCTACCGCATGAGTGACGCCGAATAACAAGCCAGACTTAAAGTTCTGTACTAAGGCATTGTGTTGCGATTATCCTCATCCGCTGAGGGCAGAGGAGGCTTTTTTTATAATAATTTTTCCAGCAACAGACTGGGAAAATAGGCATTGGCAAATGCCGTAACAGCGTACCCTTTGGGTAGGCAGGCAATTCCATTTTGAAGTGGAATCGCTGTAAAATATCCGTCGGAGGTCTGTACCAATGGTTTTCAGCAGTGTTACCTTTTTATTTTACTATTTGCCGGCGCTTATCATCCTTTATTACGTTGCACCACAAAAGCTGAAAAACCTTGTGATGTTCTTGGCAAGCATGGTGTTTTACGCATGGGGTGAAATCCGGTTTATTCCCGTTATGCTTGCGCTTTCGGTGGAAGACTATGTTTGCGCACGGTTAATGGACAAGTATGCCGATCACAAACGGCTGAGGCGCCTGTTTATGCTCATTTCGGTGGGCAGCAACCTTGGTGTACTGCTGTTTTTTAAATACACCAACTTTTTTGTGGGTAACCTCAACGCACTGGTGGGCGGTGGTATTCCCCAGCCGAACATCATTTTACCCATTGGTGTTTCGTTCAACTCATTTCAATCCATATCCTATGCGATTGACGTCTACCGCGGCACTACCAATTCCGAGAAAAGCTATTACAACTATCTCACCTACACCACCCTTTTTCCACAGATTATTGCAGGCCCGATTGTGCGCTATGTCACCGTCGAGCATGATCTCGATGATCACCTGCTCACCGCCGACAGTTTTTCGCGCGGTACCAGACGCTTCTTGATTGGTCTGGGCAAAAAGGTGCTCATTGCAAATAACGTAGGGTTTTTATGGAGCCAGATTTCAACCGGTGCGGCAGGGGAACCATCGGTACTGCTGTACTGGATCGGCATTATCGCTTACACCTTTCAAATCTACTTTGATTTCAGCGGATATTCCGATATGGCGATCGGTTTGGCACGTATTTTTGGGCTCACCTTTGACGAAAACTTCAACTACCCCTATATCTCCCGCAGTATTACCGAGTTTTGGCGGCGGTGGCACATCACTTTGGGCGCATGGTTTCGCGATTATGTGTATATCCCCATGGGCGGCAACCGCTGCGGCAAGCTGAAGCAGCTGCGCAACCTGCTGGTGGTGTGGGCACTTACCGGCTTTTGGCATGGCGCATCGTGGAACTTTGTGTTTTGGGGGCTGTACTTTGCAATCATTCTGATTATTGAGAAGTTTGTTTTACTTCGCTTTTGGGACAAGGTTCCGCGAATTCTGCAGCATATTTATGCGCTTGTACTGATTATCATCAGCTGGGTCATCTTCTACTTTGAGGATTTAAGCGCTATGGGTGCTTATTTTAGGGGAATGTTCGGTTGGCAGCATGTCCCCCTTTGGAACAAGCAGGCATTGTATTACCTGCTTGGCTACGGGCTGATTTTTGTACTGGCGGCGTTCTTTGCTACCCCTGTGTTTCAAAAATTGCTCATCCGGCTGGAGTGCAGTGCACGAAAACCCGTGCTGGTTGGTGTATCACTGGGGTATGTGTTCCTCTTTGCGGCATGCGTCGCCTACCTTGTGAACAGCACCTATAATCCATTTTTGTATTTCCGGTTTTAAACAGCAACGCTGTGCCTGGGCACTTACTCTATATCGAAATGTAATATCATATTTGGGAGCCTGCTATGGATAAAATATTTTTCCGCATCCTCGCACCCCTGTGGGGGGCGGTGGTGCTCATTAATCTTATATTGCCAAACAAGAACTTTTCCGAATCGGAGAACCGTTACCTTGCCAGCTTCCCCAGCTTCTCGACAAAGGCACTGCTGAATGGCAAGTATATGCAAGGCATGGATGAGTTTTTCAACGACCATTTTGTGGCGCGCGACAGCTGGATTGCAATGCAAAGCAGCCTCGAATACTCGCTGGGCAAACGCGAAAACAACGGCGTATTTGTATGTAAAAATGCGCTGATGGCGGATATCGACGCACCGAAGGACGATGCGGTACAGGCAAATATCCGCGGTATTAAAGCATTTGTACAGCGCTACCAAAAACCCAGCTACCTCATGCTGGTACCCAGCGCCGCCGCGATACAAACCGACAAGCTCCCCCTCTTTGCTCAAACCTGGGATCAAGCAGGCTTTGTAAGCCGCGTGGCCTCCGAACTGGGTAATGCAGTAAAGCCGGTAGAGCTTTTCGGTACCCTTACGGAGCACAAAGACAACGATATCTATTACCGCACTGATCATCACTGGACATCTGCTGGCACATTTTTGGCGTATCAGCAGGCATGCAAGGTGATGGGGCTTGTCCCGAAAGCCGCAGAGGATTTTCAAATCGATACCGTCAGCGACAGCTTTTACGGTACACTCTATTCCAAGTCGGGCGTAAGAAACATCACACCCGACACCATTCAGGCCTATCACAGCGGAAAAGTCACGGGATTTTCGGTGTATGACGGCAAGAAAACCACCGACTATGCTTCCATGTACTTTGACGAATACCTCTCGCAAAAAGACAAATACTCGTATTTTCTCGGCTCAAACCAGCCGCTTGTTACCATTCACACTGCAAGCAAAAGCGGAAAGCGGCTGCTTATTTTTAAAGATTCGTACGCGCACAGCCTCGCCCCGTTTTTTGTAAACGATTATAGTGAAATCGCGCTGGTCGATATGCGGTACATCAGCGGTAGCCTTACTGATATTACAGATCCAGCCGATTATGACGATGTGCTGTTTGTTTACAGCGTGGATGTATTTGCACAGCAGAATCATTTGGTAAAGCTTGAACAACAGCCTTCATAACGTACATTGCAAATAATAAATAAAGCTTAACATGAATGCTATTTTTACACAAGATAATATTGTGAAATTACCAATCAAAAAGGCGGCAAGCAGATTTTCTGCTTGCCGCCTTTTGCCGCGTCTGTGTACCGTTTTGTAACGGTGGACAGAACTGGTTCTTACTGCATTTTTTCCGGCTCACTTGTTACTTCTTTCAGAGAGGTAACAAGCCCTGCCAGCGACTGAATCTCGCTGGGGATGATAATCTTCGTGGCTTTGCCGTCTGCCACCTTCGCAAACGCCTCAAGGCTCTTGATTGCAAGCACCTGCTGGGTGGGGTTTGCTTCGTTTAGCATTTTCAGCGAATCTGCAAAGGATTTTTGAACCATCAGAATCGCCTCCGCCTCACCTTGTGCCTCGCGAATCTTCTGCTCTTTTACACCCTCTGCACGCAGGATTGCCGATTCCTTCTCTGCCTCAGCACGCAGAATCGCAGATTCTTTTTCACCCTGTGCAACCAGAATCTGGCTGTGCTTTTCACCCTCTGCACGCAGGATGGACTCACGCCTTTCACGCTCGGCCTTCATCTGTTTTTCCATCGCATCCTGAATTTCACGCGGGGGCAGGATGTTTTTGAGCTCTACGCGGTTCACCTTGATGCCCCATTTATCGGTTGCGGTGTCAAGCGTTGCGGTAATTTTGGTATTGATGATATCACGGGAAGTGAGGGTGCTGTCCAGCTCCATCTCACCAATGATATTACGCAGGGTGGTTGCTGAAAGATTTTCTATGGCGGAGAGAGGGCGCTCTACGCCATATGTATACAGCTTTGCATCGGTAATCTGGAAGAACACTACCGTATCAATCTGCATGGTAACGTTATCCTTGGTGATGACAGGCTGCGGTGCAAAATCCACTACCTGCTCTTTGAGCGACACCTTTTTGGCAATGCGGTCAAAAAACGGCAATTTAAAATGAAGGCCTGTTTCCCACGTTGTATTGTAGGCACCCAATCTTTCCACAACATACACCATCGCCTGTGGAACAATTTTGATGCAGGACACCAACGCGATTAAAACAAGTAGTATTGCCGCAAGTACTAAAAAGCCGCCGAAAAATTCAACTAATAACATGGTTGCTCCTCCTTTAATTCCTCTTTATCCAAAATCTCTTTTGCTTCAACAATCAGCTTCACGCCCTCAATGGCGAGTATCGTTACCTTTGCGTCCACAGGTATATCGGTGCCATCCACCGACCGCGCCGACCAGTCTAGCCCCATCACGAGCACTCTGCCCTGCGCCCTGTCGTTGTCAATCTCCTGCAGCACAACACCGGTCTGCCCGATGACCCTGTCTGCGTTTGTGCGCTCCTGCTTTACATTTAAAAAACGTTTTACAAACGGACGGGTACCTACCATTGCAAGCGCAGATACCGCTACAAACACCAGAAACTGCGCCCACACCGGTGCGCCCATCAGTGCGGGAATGATTGCTGCAACCGCACCCAGCGAAAACCAAATTGCAACCAGCTGCACCGTTGCCGCTTCTGCAATAGCCAAAGCAATCCCCAATATCAGCCAAAACACCGGGTACAGCTCCTGTGATAGAATCGTTCGCATTTCCCCTAGCCTCCCTCTTTTAGAATATAGATTCGATGTACATCAAAATCCGCAAGCATTGACAACTTATATTTTCGTATAGATTGTAAGTTGTTTGCTTGTTAAGATTATATCATCATTATACCGTTTTCACAAAGATAAAAAAGGGCTGAATTTGCTCTTTTTAGAACGTTAGAGCCGTTTTTTTGAAACCTACTGCCTAGCTGTTACCGGGGCAAGACGCAGCGCGCGCTGGCTATATCTTTTCGGTATCAATTCCGCGCCAACCCTCGCCGAGAATCTCTCCGGCATCGGCTACTATCATAAAAGCATTTTTGTCTACCCGCAGCACTATCTTTTTTAAGGTAGGGTACTGTTCATCGCGCACCGCACACATCAGCATCTCTTGGTCTTTCTGCGAATATGCACCCACCGACTTTAAAAGTGTTGCACTGCGATCCATCTCCTCAATAATTGCCTTTGCAATTTCGCGCGTACTTGTCGACACGACATATACTACCTTGCCCTTATCCATGCCGTACAAAATCATATCAATCATTTTAGACGACGCCAAAATCGTGATGAGCGCATAGAGTGCACTCTCCATATTGCGGTAAACCAAAGCTGCCGCCAAAATAACAACACCGTCTAGAATCAGCAGCACCTTGCCAAAAGGTAAGTGTGGATATTTGAGCTTTGCTAGCCTGCACATAATATCCGTACCGCCGGTGGTGCTGCCGCGCATAAACACAAGCCCCAAGCCAATTCCGCCTGCTGCGCCGCCAAACATTGCCGCCAACAGTAAATTGCCGCGGTAGGGCGGCAAAACTACGGCGCACAAATCAATAAAAAAGGACATAATAAAGGTAGATTTGAGTGTGAGCAGCGTAAATCGCTTGCCCAATATTTTGTAAGCCACCAGCAGCAGCGGAATATTAATGAGCATAGCAACTGTACCGATGGGCAGGCCCGAAAGATAGTTGATGATGGTTGCGATTCCGGTTACACCGCCGGGCGCAATGTGGTTGGGCGCAGTAAACATAGCAACCGAAATACCGTTGAGGATTCCGCAAGCGGCATCACAAATCAGGTCGCCCGCAAGCTCTTTGGGGTTTATTTTTTTAATTATATGGCTCATATCCAATTCCTCCTGTATTTCCTCTAAAAGCATAAAAAAGAGAGAAACAGTTTTATTATTACCAACTGCTTCCCTCTTTAGTTGTACGGTAACCCGCGCCCGCGAAGCTGTCTCTATAAGCGGCGGCTATTTTAAAATAACCGCGTTTTTTCGCCTGCACACGCCCAGTCTTATAAACTTATAATAAGTATACAATAATTTTCAATTTTTGTAAATAATCTCCCCGTTTAACGTTTATATTGCCCCATATTGCGTACACTTTTTTATTTTATAAAAATGTGGTATGATATTAAAGTATGTAAATACGATTCTACTCAGACAGCGAGTCTAGCTGATCAGATAAAGGAGATCCATGAACTTTCAAGATTTACAATTGATTCCCCCGATTTTACGGGCATTGCAAACCCAGAATTACAGCGAACCCACCCCCATTCAGGCACAGGCCATTCCGCCGGTGCTGGCAGGCAGAGATGTACTCGGCTGCGCTCAAACCGGAACCGGAAAGACCGCGGCATTTGCCATCCCAATTTTGCAAAAACTAAGCGAAACCTCCGCGCCAAAGGGCATGCGCCGCATCCGTGCACTGATTTTAACCCCCACACGTGAGCTCGCGCTTCAAATTTATGAGAGCTTTGAGGCATACGGCGCACACCTTAAGTTGCGCTGCTGCGTAATATTTGGCGGTGTTTCGCAAAAACCGCAGGAAGAACAGCTGAGACGCGGTGTAGATATTCTTGTCGCGACCCCCGGCAGACTCAACGACCTCATCAGCCAGGGCATTATCAGCCTGAAGGACATTGAGATTTTTGTACTGGACGAAGCAGACCGCATGCTGGACATGGGCTTTATCCACGACGTCAAGCGCGTAATTGCGCAAACCCCGCCCAAAAAGCAAACCTTGCTCTTCTCGGCAACCATGCCGCCCGAAATTACCGCAATTGCAGAGAACGTTCTGGTTGACCCCATCAAGGTAGCGGTAACACCGGTTTCTTCCACCGTGGATAAAATTGAGCAGAGTGTTTACTTTGTGGACAAGGCCAACAAACGCGAGCTATTAAAATACCTTTTAAAAGACCCAGTCATTACCTCGGCTTTGGTGTTTACCCGTACCAAGCACGGTGCAGACCGCGTGGTGCGCGAGCTGACCAGAGCAAATTTTAAGGCGGCGGCTATTCATGGCGATAAATCGCAGGGGGCGCGCCAAACCGCACTCTCCAACTTTAAAAACGGCACCATCCGCGTGCTGGTTGCAACCGATATTGCCGCGCGCGGCATTGACATTGACGAGCTCTCGCATGTCATCAACTTCGACCTGCCCAACATTCCCGAAACCTACGTGCACCGCATTGGGCGCACGGGCAGGGCGGGGCTTTCGGGCATAGCAATTTCATTCTGTGATATTGAAGAAAAGCCCTATCTGATGGATATTTTAAAGGTGATCAAGCGCGATATTCCCGCGGTTACCGACCACCCCTACCCTATGATGGTATTTGAGGTGCCGCCCAAAGAGCCAAAGCCGCCTCGCCCTGCTCGCAGAGACTGCGCACAAAGTGCACCGCGTAATCAGGGTGCAAAGAACCAAACAGCAAGCAGCCCTCATAAGCAGAACGGACAAGGTACAGGGAAAGGCAGCAAACAGGGCAAAGCCGGGGCACCAACTGAGCCGCGTGCACCCAAGCCGCGCAGCCATAAGCCCTCGGGCAGACGTCCGGCACCTGCAAAATCCGGCTCGGCGAATGCACCGGTCACCAAAAACGCTTATTTTCGCAAAGGCTAGCGCATCGTGGCAAAGCGCCATGTGCATGAAAAGGGCGGTTCAAACAGAAATAATTGTAAGCCTATCCGGAGGATTTTGATATGCTGTTATTGAATGCTGAGAAAATCAGCAAAAGCTACAGTGAAAAAATACTGCTGAAGGATGTTTCTTTCAGCATCAGCGAGGGCGACAAGCTGGGGTTAATCGGCATAAACGGCACGGGGAAATCTACGCTGCTCAAAATTATCGCCGGTGCGGAAAACCCCGACAGCGGCATTATCACCAAGGCAGGTGGTGTGCGTGTCGGCTATCTGCCGCAAAACCCCGAGTTTATCACGGGGGCTACGGTGCTTGAGCAGGCAATGCACGGCATTGCACAGCAGCAGCGCGAGGGGAAGGAGTATGAGTGCAAAGCGATTTTAAACAAGCTTGGCATCACCGATTTTAACAAGCCCATAGAGCAGCTTTCGGGCGGACAGAAGCGCCGCGTCGCACTGGCAAGCGCACTGGTTACCCCTGTAGAGGTACTGGTGCTTGATGAGCCCACCAACCACATTGACAACGATATGGTGGACTGGCTGGAGGGTTACCTTGCCCGCTACGGCGGCGCACTGCTGATGGTGACGCATGACCGCTACTTCCTCGACCGTATCACCAACCGAATTGTAGAGCTGCAAGGTGGCAGCCTGTTTGGTTATCAGGCAAACTACGCCAAGTACTTAGAGCTTAAGGCGCAGCGCGAAGACATGCTGGTTTCCAGCGAGCGCAAGCGGCAGGCACTGCTGCGCAAAGAGCTGGAGTGGATTCAGCGCGGTGCGCGCGCGCGCAGCACCAAGCAACAGTTTCGTGTGAACCGCTTTGCCGAGCTTTCGTCCCAAAAGGTGGACCTCACCGAGGATAAACTCGAAATGGCATCGATGAGCTCGCGCCTTGGCAAAAAAATCATCGAGATTGAGGATGTTTCCAAAGCCTACGGTGAACGCACCCTGATCAGCGGCTTCTCCTATCATCTGCTGCGTGACGACCGCATCGGCATCATCGGTGAAAACGGGTGCGGCAAATCGACGCTGCTGAAAATGATTGGCGGCGTGCTTGCACCCGACAGCGGCAGCGTGGTAATCGGCGACACGGTACGCATCGGCTATTTCTCGCAGGAATGCGACGAGATGGACATGTCACTGCGTGCCATCGATTACATCAAGGATATTTCCGCCGAGGTACAAACCCCCGAGGGCACCCTCACCGCATCGCAGATGATGGAAAATTTTCTATTCACCTCCGACCTGCAGTACACCACCATTGGCAGGCTTTCGGGCGGCGAGCGCCGCAGGCTGTACTTGCTGGGCATTTTAATGCAGGCGCCCAATGTGCTGCTGTTTGACGAGCCCACCAACGATCTCGATATTCAGACGCTCACCATTCTCGAGGATTACCTTGAGGGCTTTGCGGGGGCTGTTATTGTGGTGTCGCACGACCGCTATTTTCTCGATAAAGTGGTGTCGCGCATCTTCGCATTCGAGCCCGACGGCAGCATTGTTGGCACAATGGGTGGATATTCCGATTATATCGAACAGCGCAAAGAGCAGGCTCAACCCGAAGCGGAACGCGGTGCACAGTCAAAATCGAAGGACAGCTGGAAGACGAAATCGGATAAGCTGAAATTCACCTTTAAAGAGCAGCGCGAGTTTGAGAACATTGACAGTGTGATCTCTGGCCTGGAACAGCGTATTTCGGACACCGAACAGGAGCTTGTAAAAGAGGCAAGCAACTTTGAGCGCTTGCAGGAGCTGATGGAGCAAAAATCTGCTTTGGAGGCAGAGCTTGCCGCACAGATGGAGCGCTGGGTATATCTAAACGACCTTGCCGAGCGCATTGAAGCACAAGGCCAACCGGTAATATAATGTCCATTGAACAGAACAAAACCGGAATGCAAAAGCTGCATTCCGGTTTTTATTGTATCAACTTATATTAGCGTCCAAATTCAGAGAGTTCAAGCCCTTTGTTTTTATCCAGTGCCCAGTTGATGTTCCAGCTGTCGGTAAACAAAAGCAGGTAGCGGCCTTTGAAATCCTGCACGACCTTGGTGTCCGAGCTGAGACTCAGCGATTTAATGTCGATATCCTCGTTTTCAATCCAGCGGATGTACTGGTAAGCCAGACGGTCCATGATAATATCTACATTGTACTCGTTTTTTAGGCGGTATTCCAGCACGTCAAACTGAAGTGTACCTACAACGCCCACAATTACCTCTTCCATGCCCTTGAGCGGCTCCTGGAAAATCTGAATCGCACCCTCCTGTGCTATCTGGGTGGTGCCCTTCACAAACTGCTTACGTTTCAGGGTATCCTTTTGGCGGATGCGTGCAAAATGCTCGGGCGCAAACGTTGGGATCCCTGCGAACTCGAACTTTTTGCTCGGCACGCTTATGGTATCGCCGATGGAAAAGATGCCGGGGTCGAACACACCGATGATATCGCCCGCATATGCTTCATCAATGATTTCACGGTCTTGCGCCATGATCTGCTGCGGCTGCGAAAGCTTGAGGTTTTTGCCGCCCTGAATATGCGTAACCTCCATGTTTTTATCAAAGCGGCCCGAGCAGATACGCATAAATGCAATTCTGTCGCGGTGCGCTTTGTTCATGTTTGCCTGAATTTTAAATACAAACGCAGAAAATTCCTTGCTGAACGGGTCAACCTCACCAATGCTCGATTCACGTGGAAGCGGCGGTGTGGTCATCTTTAAAAAGTCCTCAAGAAACGGCTCTACACCAAAGTTGGTGAGCGCCGAGCCAAAGAACACGGGGGAAAGCTTGCCGTGGCGAACTGCCTCCATATCAAACTCGTAGCTGGCGCCGTCGAGCAGTTCGATGTCATCTACAAGCGTTTTGTGGTGCTGCTCGCCGATGAGCTCTTCCAAACGGGGGTCGTTGATATCGACCTCTATTTTTTCCACCTCATGCTGCCCGTTGTTTGCGGTAAACGAGATGATTTCTTTTTTATGACGGTCATACACGCCCTTAAATTCCTTGCCGCAGCCAATCGGCCAGTTGATGGGGTAGGTTTTGATGCCCAGCTCGTTCTCAATCTCCTCCATCAAATCAAACGGATCACGCGCTTCTCTGTCCATCTTATTGATAAAGGTAAAGATGGGGATGTCGCGCAGCAGGCATACCTTAAACAGCTTTCTGGTTTGGTTCTCAACGCCCTTTGAAGCATCGATAACCATAACTGCGCTGTCCGCCGCCATAAGTGTGCGGTAGGTATCCTCTGAAAAGTCCTGATGCCCCGGGGTATCCAGAATATTGATGCAGTAGCCCTCGTAATTGAACTGCATAACCGATGACGTCACCGAGATACCTCTCTGCTTTTCAATCTCCATCCAGTCAGAGACCGCATGCTTTGCCGTTTTCTTGCCCTTTACCGAGCCTGCCAGCGCAATTGCGCCGCCGTACAGCAGAAATTTCTCGGTCAGCGTTGTCTTACCCGCATCGGGGTGAGAAATAATCGCAAACGTTCTTCTGCGCTCTATTTCAGTTTTTATATCAGCCAAACTTGATTCCTCCACATATTGCAATCTAACCTTTTAATAATAGCATTTTTGTAGTCTGCACGCAACTATATTCCCCGATATGATAAAGAAAAACACCTGATTGGAGCGCATTTTTTTACTGCTTTTGTGTTATAATGTTGGCAGGGGGTGCCAATCAATGCATTTTATTATAGAAAACAGCCGTATCTATTACAACGATGAGTCCGGTAAGCTTGTGGCAGAAGTCACTTTTCCGGCAGAATCAGTTCATGTTGCAAACATAAATCATACCTTTGTGGATGACAGCCTGCGTGGACAGGGCATTGCTAGCAAGCTGATGGAAGCTGCTGTGCAAAAGCTACGCTCCGATGGCAAAAAGGTACATCCCACCTGCCCTTACGCGGTGAGCTGGTTTCAGAAACACCCTGAACACGCCGACCTGCTCGCATAAAACTCAAGCCGATACCTCTAAGCTATCCTATACGAAAGGGGTGATTAAGTGAATCTGCTTTCTTTAAAATATGTAATCGAGGTTGACAAGGCAAAATCCATCAGCAAAGCGGCCCAGAACCTGTTTATGGGGCAGCCCAACCTGAGCAAGGCAATCAAAGAGCTGGAACGGGAGCTCGGCATTACTATTTTCAGGCGCACGGCTAAGGGCGTAGCGCCCACCCGCGAGGGGGCAGAGTTTCTCTCGCATGCCAGCACTATCCTCTCGCAGGTAGATGAGCTGGAATCGATGTACAAGGTACCCGAGGAGAAGAGCATTCGGTTTAGCGTGTCGGTTCCCCGCGCAGATTATATCTCGTGTGCGTTTACCGATTTTTTAAGCAGGATGAAGCGCGGTGCGCCCCTATCTGTCAGCTTTAAGGAAGCAAACTCGATGACCGCTATCCGCGATGTTACGGCGGGCAAGTCCAACCTCGCCATCATTCGCTGCCCCAACCTGTTTGAGGGTGATTATCTCTCTTTTCTGGAAGAACAGCAGCTAAGGCGCGAGGTGCTGTGGGAATATTCGATGGGTATTTTGATGTCAAAGCATCATCCCCTCGCACCTTTGAGTGAAATTCCCTACGGTGCGCTGGTGAATTATACCGAAGTCGCTTACGGTGATTTTGAAGCCCCTGCGTCTTCCTGCGCGCAGACCATTGCCGAAACACCGATGCAGCCGTCCGCTAAGTGCATCTACTTGTATGAGCAAGGCACACAATACCAGCTGCTGCGGGAGGTAGCAGGTGCTTACCTGTGGTCGCCCCCTGTGACAAAGCCATTCTTAGAGAAAAACGAGCTCGTACTGCGTCATTGTTCCATTTCTTCGCTTGGCAGCAAGGATCTTGTCGTATACCCTAAGGATTATGAGCTGAATGCCTGGGAGAAAATGTTTGTACAGTCGGTCAAAAGTGCGGCACGCACCTGTTTGCTTGTTTGACTGTAACCAAAAACAACCGGAGAATCACAGCGATACACTGTGGCTCTCCGGTTGTTTTTATGTAGGTTTTATGATTCCGCTTCCAGCTTGCTGCTTTTCACCTCATCCATGTAGGGGATGGAGGTTTCGGCGCCCTGTCGCGACACAGCGATGGACGATGCAACCGATGCCAAACGCAGTGCCTCATCGGCGGCGTAGCCCTGTGCCAAACTGCCGATGAAAAAGCCCGTAAAGGTATCTCCCGCCGCAGTGGTATCCACCACCGGCACCTTATAGATACCGTGCGACAGTACCTGATCGCCGTCTTTGTACTGTACCCCATGCTTGCCAAGTGTCAGCACAATTTTCGCACCCGGGTATTTCTGTGCCAATTGTTCCAGCAGGCCATCCTTATCCTCAGTGCCGCAGATATCCGCCGCTTCCACCTCGTTCAGCATGAAATAATCGACATACTCGAGAGGAAGCTCGAGTATTTTCTCATTCATGGGTGACGGGTTAAGCACAATTACAAGCCCCTTTTTGTGTGCCTGCTCCATAATATAGCGCATATTGTTAATTTCATTTTGCAGGATGAGAAAATCGCCCGACGAAAAGCCGGCAAGTGTCTCATCGATGTGCTGCTCGGTCATGGTTTGGTTTGCACCGCCATAAAGCAGGATGCAGTTTTGCCCCGAATGGTTCACCTGAATGATGGCATGCCCTGTGGCAACATCTTCACACTGCCTTATAAAGTCGATGTTTACATGGTTTTTTTGCAAAACCTCGCGCAGCATATCACCGTCCGCTTTGCCTACAGCACCGGCATGGTACACTTGTACCCCCGCCCTTGCAAGCGCAATGGACTGGTTAAGCCCCTTGCCGCCGCAAAAGGTCTGCCGAGATTCTGATGACATCGTTTCACCTGGACGGACAAAATGGTCGACCTTGTAAACATAGTCTATGTTGAGCGACCCAAAATTCAATAGTTTCATTCTAATCTCCTATCCGCTTTTATGCTTAAAAGTTTTATCTGTTTACCCCTGTAAAGGGTTTATTGCCTCTGTAAAAAATGATAATAGCACTGAGCCGCAGTAAGATAGCTCTTTAACGAAACGCTTTCGTTTGGCTTGTGCGCCTCGCTGCTTTCCCCCGGACCAAACAGTACAACCGGCAGGGCATATTCCCGCAAAAAGATGGATGCATCGCTGAAAAACCCGGTTCCCGTAAGCTGCGGCTTTGCACCGCACACCGCCTGCACTGTTTGAGAAAGCTCCCGCACCAGTGCGTCGTTTGGCGAAATTTCCGCCGCCATGCGGTTGGTAAGAACGCGGTATTCTATCTTTGCACCTGAATACTGCTGCTCAAACTGAGCGATGAGCGCATCGAGCCGTAACAGCAGCTCGCTATGTAAAATGGCGGGTACCGTACGAATATCCAATGCCATATCACACCGGTCTGGTACCATATTCACCTTAACCCCGCCTTGTATTTTGGTGAGTGTACAGGTGGGCGCCGAAAGATACGGGTGTTTTGCCGTGCCGATGCAGTTCTTCAGCTCTTCGAAGAGCTTATAGGCCAGCTCCACAGCGTTGATGCCCTCCCACGGGTATGCACCATGCGAGGTTTTTCCATGGATGGAAAACTCCAGCCACAGAGTGCCCTTGGACGCCACCGAAATCTGATTGCCTGTGGGCTCTCCTATTATAATACGTCCCACATGATTTAGCAAGCCGCTCTCCACTGCCGCCTGCGCGCCGAGCCCCAGCGTTTCTTCATCGCCGGTCCCAGCAAAAATGATGTCATTTTCCGGTACAAAGCCCTCAAGAGCAAGCCTGCGAAACGCACACAACGCCGCACACAGCCCGCTCTTCATATCACTTGCACCCCGTCCGTACAAGGTGTCTCCCCGAATTGTTGCAAGGTGCGGCGGGGTATCCCATACATCTGTATTTCCAAAGGGGACGGTATCCAAATGTCCGTTCAGCAGCAGCGCTTTTCCGTTGCTGCGCCCTTTTAGTGTTGCAATTATATTTGCTCTGCGCGGTGCAAAGTTTTGCAGCTCCACAGCGCACCCTGTCGCTTTTAAATAAGAGGCGATAAACTCTGCCAGCAACCTCTCCTCTCCTTCTGGATTAACCGTCACGATACCGATGGTATCGCTCAGCAGCTTTACTGCTTCATCCTTTTGAGCCTGTGTTATAGGTTGTAACATTATTTATCGCCCCTGCATTTGTATTTATTTTGTGAGGTAATCGAGAAGCCCTTTCCAAAGCTCGTTGTAATACTGCCAGTTTACAAATTCCGGTGGGCCCCAGTGGGGCGCACAGTCGGAGGTGAACACGGCAGATTTACCTTTGCCGAATTCGCCCACCGCAATAAGCGGGTCGCCATCTATGGTTACCAGAACCTCTCCCTGTGGGATCGCCTTGGTTTTGTTGTAGCCGAGAAAATGGGGCCATTCTTTGGGAAGGCCGTTGATTGCCTCGTGTTCTTTTACCGCAATAGGCACCACCCCTTCGGGGTGTTCGGCTCTGTCATCGGTATCAAGGCACTGCACCGGTAGAACATCCTGCACCGGAGTCTGACCGTATCTGGTTTTCGCATCCACACCGGTAAACGACATGTAGCCGCCTACCATCATAAACGCGCCGCCCTGCTCTACATAATCTTTAATCAGTTGGCAGCGGTTAGGCGTTCTTATGCTTTTTGCAAAGGTTTGGGGCGAAAGCAGCAGCGTGTTGGAGCCGATATCGGACAGGATGACACAGGAGTATTCTTTTAATCCCTCCATTGTAAACGGAAATTTTTCGGGCGCCAGATGGTTTGGAATATAATCCACCTGATAGCCTGCTTTTTCAATAGCAGTGCGGATATACTCCACACCCTCCTCATACACCGATGTATAGAAGCTGTCAAAGCCCTTTACATGGGTGGTATAGCTCATCCAGCTTTCACCGGCAATCAAAACTTTTTTCATGACTGTTTCCTCCTTGTTATTCTTGGCACCAATCTAAAATCAGTTGTGCATAAACTAAAATTGCATCGAGGTATTGCTGCAGCTCAATGTATTCGTTTACGGCATGGCATTGCGCCTGTCTGCCGGGGCCGTATTGCAGGGTGGGGCACTGCGCAATGTTCTTCCACACGCGTGAATCGCACCCCGCAGGGGAGCCCACAACTTTAACCTGAGCACCCATAGCTATTTGATAAGCGCGGCGGAACGATTCAATGAAGCTGTGCTCCAGCTCCATTTCAAATGAACCGCCTGCCTGATAAATTGAGATGTTTGGCTTGTGGTCTTTGAGCCACTCGTCGCCCTCGCAACAGCGGTAGATAGCACCCGTGTACTCCTCCACCACCTGCTCGTGGCTCATCTGCCCCGGAAGGTAGTGCACGCAGGTTTTAAAGCAGCAGTAATCGGCCACAGTAGAGCCCGCTGTTCCTCCCTCAATTACACCAACATTGGAGGTAGGCGCTGGCAGCAGTGCATGCTTATAGGTCATCAGCCACTTATGCTCCAACTCGTCAATCGCCGCCATCAGCTTTACCGCTTTTTCAATTGCACTCACGCCCAGCCACTTGGAGCCGGAATGCACCGCCTTGCCACCTATCTCTATCTTAAAGAAGATAAATCCCATATGCGCGGCGATGAGTTCTTGATCGGTAGGCTCGCACACCACCACGGCATCGGCGCTCTGCCCATTCATGGCGGCGGCAATGGAACCGTTACCGCCGCCCTCTTCATCCACCACCGACGTGATGACAACTTTGCCGGGCAGAGGAATGCCCGCGTCCTTGAGCAGCTCCACCGCCATAGCGGAGGCCATCAGCCCGCCCTTCATATCGCATACACCCAACCCGTACATTTTGTCGTCCTTTACCGTGGGAGTATGGCGCGGGGTACTCCAAAGCTTCTCATCGCCTGCAGGCATAGTATCGATATGCCCGTTAAAAAGTATGGACTTGCTGCCCTCGCCTTCAAAGGTGGCGTAGACATTGTAGCGCCCATCGTAGTTGT
The DNA here is from genome assembly GCF_032017025.1 of Hydrogenoanaerobacterium sp. Taxonomy (NCBI): domain Bacteria; kingdom Bacillati; phylum Bacillota; class Clostridia; order Eubacteriales; family Oscillospiraceae; genus Hydrogenoanaerobacterium; species Hydrogenoanaerobacterium sp. The sequence goes on along the minus strand of NZ_DALZQO010000005.1, from coordinate 63,774 downwards.
GCCCGGGGTTACCCTCTTGGTGCTGTGCAATGCTTTGCTCAATCACAGCCTCGGTCATTTGGTCTTTTACCACAGAGGATGCGCCCATCTGCCGGAACAACTCGACCATATAGTCCTGCCCCTCTTTTTCCAGCCCGCCGTCAATGCCATGCCCTAGATCATGGGTATCGATGGCTACCAGCTCGGAAAGGCGCGTTATGTATTTATCCTTGTTCTTCTCCAGTGTCTGTCTTAGCTTTTCTATCATTCTGCATCCCCCTTATGAGCTTGGTTTGGGGCTTTTCGCAAACCCTAGTTGTAAAGCCGAATACACTCTTCGACGATGTTCCAGAACTTCTCCTGATCCAGCTTGATGCAAACCTTGGAGTTGGGTTCACGGTGTTGAGTATTAAAGTAGTCACACAAAGTGCGCCCGTAGCATTTTTCACTTCTGATTTCTATCTCTGTGTACATATCCTTGGTTTCAATACAGGTAGGGTCGATGAGATAAGCAATGCAGGTAGGGTCATGCAAAGGCCCGCCCGCCCAGCCGAACACCTTTTTTTGTGTTGCACCAAAGAAACGCATCAGGTCGGCAAACAAGTGTGCCGCCTTGGTACCAATCTTCTCCATACGGTCAACGATTTCGGGATAACAAAGAGCTTGTCTGGTGAGGTCAAGCCCCATCATCACAATCGGCCTGCCTGATGTGAACACCACATACGCAGCCTCCGCATCCGCCAAGATATTAAACTCCGCCGCGGGGGTCATGTTGCCGAGCTGGTACGCACCGCCCATCAGTACAATCTCCTGAATTTTCTCTACAATTCTGGGCTCGCGGCGCATTGCCATTGCAATGTTGGTGAGGGGGCCGGTGGGAACAAGTGTGATATCTCCATCAGACGCGAGCAGGGTTTCAATCATGAAATCGACGCCATGTCTCGGGTCAAGCTGCTTGGTAAGCGGCTCAAACACGGGGCCATCAAGGCCGGTTTCACCGTGAATATCATCTGCAATCACCTGTTTCTGGCGCACCATGGGGAACCCGCAGCCCGCACACACCGGCACATCGATGCCGAGGTGCTGGCAGACATTCAGCGCATTGCGCGAGGTTTTCTCCAAGGTCTGGTTGCCTGCAACAACGGTAATACCCAGCAGCTCAAGTTTTGGGTGCTTTGCCGCCATTAAAATGGCAACCGCATCATCATGCCCGGGGTCACAGTCCAAAATAATTTTTCTTCTATCCATTTTTCTACTCCTTTTATCTTAATTATTATTTTGTGATTAAAGAGCTCTTAGCCTTGGCTTCTTTTACATATTTACGCCACAACGATACCGCCAGTACCGCAATGGTAATGATGTAAGGCATCATCAGCACAAACTGAGATGGCCATCCATACGCCTGCAGCCTTCCGCCAAGCGAATCGGTAAAGCCGAACAGCAGGCAGCCGATCCATGCCATGATCGGATTTGCGCCGCCAAAGAACATAGCTGCAACACCCATAAAGCCTCTTCCGTTGGTCATGTTCTCGGTAAACATCTGCGAATAGCCAATAGAAAGGTGTGCGCCCGCCATACCGCCGAGCAAGCCTGAAATCAGCATTACCTGATATTTCATCTTGTTTACATGAATACCCGCTGTCTCTGCCGCCATGGGGAAACGGCCTACCGAGCGCAAGCGCAGGCCCCAAACTGTGCGGTAAAGCAGAAAGCTCATTACAAACACCATAACAATGCCAAAAATCTCCATCATTGACCAATTATTAAATAGGCCGTTGAGATATTTGTTGTTGTCAAACAGAGCGATGTGCAACTTGGGGATTGCAATGATTTTGGGGTCGGTAAAGCTGCCGGTGGTACCCAGAAACTGCTTGATACCAAATTTTGTAATCGCCAGCGCAAGCATGTTAATTGCTGTACCGATTGCACAGATATCCGCTTTGTATTTGATGTGCGCCACTGCCATAATCATTGCCATAACCGCACCTGCCGCCATAGAAACCAGCAGTGCCAGCAACCAGCTGCCCGTAAAGAAGCTGATACAGACCGCTGCAAATGCACCTGTAAGCATAATGCCCTCGGTACCGATGTTGATAATATCTGCCTGCTGTGTAATAACCGCTGCGAGCGCTGCAAACAAAATGGGAGTAGCGGCTCGAATGGTTGCGTAGATTAATGTAAAATCAAAAATTGAACTTAATTCCATTTCATAGCCCTCCTCTTTAATTTTGTTTACTGGGCTGTGCCGATTTTTCTTCTTTTTTTGCCTTGTGTCGCTTATGAAAAGCAAACAGTGCCTCCATGGTAGCAAAGATGATAAAGATTGCGATAATGGTATCTACGATCGACTTCGGCACGCCGGTATAACGCTCCATGCCCAGTGCACCGGATTTGAGCACGGCGAGGAAGAATGCCATCAGCGGAACCATTTTAATATCATTTTTAACGATTAGTGCTGCAAGCATGCCGTCCATGGCAATACCGGAGGAGAAGTTATCTAGGAAGTAACCATACACGCCGAGGATTTCGATTGCGCCCGCGATACCGCCCACCGCGCCCGAAAGGAGCATTGCGCGGATCATGGTTTTCTTAGGGTCGATGCCGACATACTGCGCATGCAGTGGGTTAAGCCCCGCACTTGTAAATTTGTAACCCATTGTGGAACGGGACATCAGCCAGAAAATCACAACCACCACCGCAATGGCTATAAACAAACCTGTGTGCGCCTGGCTGGGTTTCATAAACTGGGTAAGCTTTACGCCGTCCGCCACAGCGGGGGTTTGGGGAACGCCTGTTTTTGCACTAAATGGCCCATTTACCAGGTAGGAAGTGATGTATTTCGCCACATAGTTCATTAAAATGGTGACGCATACCTCGTTGACACCAAGCCTTGCCTTGAGAGAGCCGGGAATGTATGCCCATGCCGCACCCACCAGCATAGCTGCCGCAAAGCACAGAATGAGATGGATGGGAGCCGGAAGCCCCTTAAAGGTGAACCCCACCCAAGCAGCCGCCATTGCGCCGAGATACAGCTCGCCCTCAACACCCACGTTGAATACGCCTACGCGGGAGGATATGACAAATGCCATTGCGGTGAGCAGCAGCGGAACAAACTTTTGCAGGGTTGTGCCGAGGTTCAGTTTACCGACAAAAGCACCTTTAAAGAGCTGAAAATATGCCTCCAGCGGGTTAAAGCCCAGAATCAGCATAATTACAGCGCCAATCAGCATGGAAACAACGATGGTAAGCAGAAGGTTAATATATTTGTTGTTTGTCTTCATGATAAAACCTCGCCTCCCACCACTGCTGTATTATCTGTGCTCTCGGGGTAGCCGCCCATCATCAGCATGCCAATATTATCTTCGTTCGCTTCCTCAGCACTCATCATACCGGTTACCTTTCCTTCATACATCACGATAATGCGGTCGGAAAGCGACAATATCTCCTCAAGATCCGCTGATACCAGTAGAATTCCTTTTCCGTTTGCTTTTACTTCATTTAAGATTTTACGTATCGACTCGATTGCGCCGATGTCTACACCGCGGGACGGCTGCGATGCAATCAGCAGCTTTCCGTCTGCATCAACCTCACGTGCAACCACTATTTTTTGTGCGTTTCCGCCGGATAGCGCCTGTGTTAGTGCCAAGGGGTTGCGCGGGCGGACATCGAACTTTTCAATCAGCTTCTCAGAAAAGTTGAGAATCTCCTTGCGGCTCTGCACAATCCCCTTTGCAAAGGGCTTCCGGTCAACCTTGACCGCAACCATATTGTCCATAATCGACATTCCGCGGTTGAGCCCGCGTAGGTTTCTATCCTCGGGGATATGGGTAAGCCCGGCTTCGCGAATTTTTCCAGGAGATTTGTTGGTAATGTCGCCGCCATCAAGTGTTACCGAGCCTTTCTCCACCTTGCGCAGCCCCGCAATCGCTTCGATCAGCTCGCTTTGACCGTTACCGTCAATACCCGCAATGCCGACGATCTCGCCTGCTTTTACGTCCAGAGAAACACCTCTGATTTTAGAAAGCTCCTTTTCTCCCGATGTCCACAGATTATCCACCTGCAAAACGGTTTTGCCTACCTCGGTTTTTTTCTTGGCTACGTTCAGGAATACCTCACGGCCCACCATCATTTTTGCAAGCTCGGCGGTGCCGGTATTCTCCTTGTTTACGGTATCCACATACTTGCCCTGCCGCATTACCGTGATGCGATCGGAAATCTCCATAACCTCGCCCAGCTTGTGTGAAATAAAAACAACGGATTTGCCGTCCTCTTTAAGGCTGTTCAGAATTTCAAAAAACTTTTTGCATTCCTGTGGGGTGAGCACCGCTGTGGGTTCATCAAGAATGACAATTTCTGCACCGCGGTACAGGGTTTTTATAATCTCAACTCTCTGGGCTTCACCCACGGAGATTTGGTTAATTCGTTTGTTAGGCTGGATATCCATTTTGTACGTATCTATGTACTTTTGTATCTCTTTTCTTGCTTTATCAAAGTCAATGGTGATATTCTTTTTTGGCTCAAAGCCCAAAATAATGTTTTCGAGCACCGTTAACTCGTTGACCAGCATGAATTCCTGGTGGACCATGCCGATTCCGTGTTCAATTGCAATTTTCGGTGTAAGCCCAGTCATCTCGGTACCCTTTATTTTGATGATACCGCTGTCGTGACCGTAAATGCCGTACAGCATTTTCATCATGGTCGATTTTCCGGCACCGTTTTCACCAATCAGTGAGTGTATCTCGCCTTTTTTTAAATTGAACTGTCCGTTGCTGACTGCTTTTACCAGTGCAAAGCTTTTTTCAATATCGGTCATTTCTACAATATATTCGTTCACCGACTCCACCCCTTCCACCTGCTTCTGGGTTATCGTATTGCTGTGGTTATTTTTTTGAAGTGGCCTGTTCGAGCAACAGGCCACTTCAATGTCATTTATTGTTCGTTCTTGAAGGGCTAATTTCTGCCAAAGCCCTCATACGCATTTACTTTAATTTCGCCGGATTTTACTTTTGCCTCTAGCTCAACGATTTTATCCAGAATATCCTGCGGGAATTTGTCGCCGAGTGCGGTTTTCATGGTGGACATATCAGTAAGGCCTACGCCGCCGTTGCTGATATCCAGATAGGTGGTTTTTCCGCCCTCAAAGGTGCCTTTTATAACCGATTCGATTGCAAGGTATGTACCCTGGTCAACACGTTTGAGCATAGATGTCAGGATAGAACCGGGGTATACGCCGTCTTGGTTTAAGTCAACACCGATTGCAAATTTGCCCTGCTCCTTTGCAGCTTCCAAAATACCGGTACCTGTGCCGGAAGCAACGTTCATAACAACATCTGCACCCTGGCTGTACTGTGCAATGGTGAGCTCTTTTCCCTTTAGTGGGTCGTTAAAGGTGCCTGCAAAGGCTTGCAGAATTTTAATGTCGGGGTCTATGTATTTTGCACCCTGCTCGTAGCCTACAAAGAAGTCATGCAAAACGGGGATATCCATGCCGCCGACCCAGCCGATGGTTTTATCTGCATTGACACCGGAGATGTCGGTTTTTGTAGTAAACATTGCAGCAGCAGCGCCAGCGAGGAAAGAACCCTCGTTTTGCGCAAAGGTAGAAGAAACAATGTTGTTACCATCAACCACGCCGTCGATCAAGGCGAATTTGGTGTTGGGGAATTCGGGGCAATGCTTTGCCATAATCTCTTGGAACTGTGTGGAAACGCCAATGACAAGGTCATAACCGTCGGCAGCCATTGCAACAAAGTTGGACTCCCACTCGGTCGGCTCTTTGGATTCCATCTCTTTGAGTTCAATTCCAAAATCTTCTACCGCTTTCAGCGCGCCCTCATGTGCAGAATCGTTAAACGACTTATCACCGAGGAATCCGGAATAGATCAGGGCAACCTTTAAGGGTTTTTCAGCCGGGGCTGCGGAACTGGAATCTGCTGGAGCTGTCGAACCGGATTCTGCGGGAGCTGCGCTCTCTGCTGGCTTGCTGCCACAACCGGCAAACATCGCCATTACCAAAGTTAATGCCAGTAAAACTGCTAATACTTTTTTCATTTTCGTTCCTCCCTAATAATATGTGTCTTTATCTGCATTGCCAAAGCGGCAAATTGCATTCTTTTTTACCCAAAAATAAAACGTTTTATTGGAAAAGTAATTAAATTTTCCCAGGTTTAGGTTTAATTCATATTTTAGCTTTTTTAAAAGATAAAACGTTTTACTTAATGTATCTACATATTATTCTATTTTTTTGACTTTGTCAATCATGCATCTAATATTTTTCAAAAAACTATTATTTTTGTTTATTTAGCTAAATTCATGCGTTGTTTCATAGAAATACTGACGAAGGTCTTTTATTTTTATTCCATGCTCTGGTATGAGCCCCATTTTCTTGATTTTATTGCTGTTTACTATTCTCTACTTTGCATGTATAATAAGTGCAGTAAGTCGAAATAGATAGAAATACAGGTGAGTAATGTGCGTACGACAATTAAAGATATTGCCGCCAAAACCAATTTGTCGGTAACAACAGTTTCTTTGGTGCTGAACAATAAGCCCTCTAAAATTTCACAAAAGACCAAGGAGCTTGTTTTAAAAACAGCAAAAGAGCTGCATTACCGCCCTAATCAGCTTGCGGTTGGGCTTATTAAAAAGCGCACAAAGACCATCGGGTTGATCGTCTCAGACATTCGCAATAACTTTTTTTCCTCTCTGGCAAAAGGCATTGAGGACGAATGCAGAAGAAACGGTTGGACGCTGATTCTTTGCAACACAAGCGATAATCATCAGCGCGACATCGAATATATCCATGTGCTTGCCAGCAAAAGCGTCGACGGCATCCTCTATTGCATGTCAGTCGACAGCACCCGTGAAAATTTTCAAAAAAGCTACGATTTGCTCGGCGCACTCAACATTCCCTTTGTTATGATTGACCGCTCCTATCCCATGCCTAACCGTGCAATTGTACGGCTGGATCATATTAGAGGTGGATATATGGCAACCCAGCACCTGCTGGAGCTAGGACACAAGCGTATTGCCTGTGTTACCGGCCCTAACTACCTTGAAGATTCCCGTGATCGGCTGGATGGGTATAAAAAAGCGCTGATGGAAGCGGGCATTGTTTTTGATGAAAGCTTGATTTTTGAAGGCGGTTACGATATGGGTAGCGGAATCAACGCAGTACATAGTTTGATAGGCAAAGATTTCTCCGCCATCTTTGCCTTTAACGATATGATGGCATACGGTGTTTATAAAGGACTGAAAGCCCATGGGCTGTGCGTACCTGCTGATATCTCAGTCATTGGCTACGACGACATCTTTCTCTCTGAGATTTTGGAGGTACCTCTCACCACCATCAAGCAGCCCATTGAGCTAATGGGCTGTGCGGCAACCAAAAAACTAATTTCCATTATTGAGCACGAGCCTCTCGGCGGAGATACTACTATTTTTGAACCAGAACTGATTGTGCGTAAAAGCACAACCGCCTACCCCCAAAATTAGAATTGCAGTTTTCGTGGTTCTCCTCAACATATCGTTTTGTTTTCAATCCCATCATCAACTAATTTCTAAGCTGTATCGGTTCCTACATTTCAGCCGATTAATTTATTGACAACTGTTGTATAATAAAATTAAGATGTTCCGGTTAACCACATGTATATTTAAAATGCTTCTACTGAGCAAAGTTTTATCAACATGAAACAAGAAGGAGTAATAAAAATTGCTTGATACCATTAAGCAGCAGTCCTGTGAGGCTGTTACACAACTGATTGATATAGCAAAATTGACGAAAAATGATATTCTAGTGATTGGCTGTTCCACAAGTGAAGTAGCAGGGCATGATATCGGTTCCTCTTCCAGCATGGATATCGCAAATGCAATTTTTGATGGCATTTACCCCATTTTAAAAGAAAGCGGAATGTTTTTAGCTGCCCAATGCTGCGAGCATTTAAATCGTTCCATTATTATTGAAAAACAAGCGGCTCACATTTATGGGTTAGAGCGGGTAAATGTTATTCCACAGCCAAAAGCAGGCGGAAGCTTTGCGACTGCTGCATATAACAATTTTGATGAACCTATTGCGGTAGAAGAAATAAAAGCAAATGCGGGCATTGATATTGGCGGCACATTGATTGGAATGCACTTGAAGAAGATAGCGGTACCCATTCGGCTAACTATAACCAAAATTGGCGAGGCAAACATACTATGCGCTCGCACCAGACCAAAATTTGTTGGCGGTGTTCGTGCCATTTACGATGATCATCTAATGTAACCTCGATAAATAGAATTGGTGCTACGCGGCATTAAAAAAGACAAACCTGTAAAATCAGGTTTGTCTTTTTTAGGTGAAGTTGGAAATGCAACCTCTCATTCACGGTCAATCATCATCCTCAATTTTTGCGTTTGTAAATGAATCGGCGATCTGCGGCATCAGCTCGCTGGATGCAATTGCCTGCGGGCAGAGCTTTTCGCACTTTTGGCAGCGTTTGCACGCGTCTGCTTTTACGGAAATTTCGTTATAACTCTCCAACGCTTTTCGTATACCGGCAGACACCGTAAGATTGTATGCCTCATAGATTTTCGGGATGTCCAGCCCGAATGGGCAAGGCATGCAGTAAGCACACTTGGTGCAGGGCACCAGCGCCATAGTGTCAAATACCGTCTTTGCATGTGCGAGCATAGCGAGTTCACCTTCGCTGAGCATGCCCACTGACGAACGGCCCGCGTAGGTTAGGTTATCCTCAGTTTGTTGCATGGTACCCATACCACTGAGTACAAGCGAAACCTCGGGGCGGTTCCATAAATAGTCAAGCGCCCATTCCACCGGTGTTTTTTCGCAAGAAAGCGCTTTTGCCACCTGCTCGGGCGGAACCGCCAGCCTGCCGCCCAAGAGCGGCTCCATGATAATAACGCCCAGCCCCTTTGCTGCAGCATACTCCAGCCCTCGAAGCCCCGCCTGATAATCGGTACCGACATAGTTGAGCTGAATTTGGCAGAAATCCCACCGATCAAAGCCATCTACCATCGTAACAAATGCGTCGTAATTGTCATGAAACGAGAACCCAATGAAGCGAATCTTTCCATCTCGTTTTGCTTTTTCCATCTTCTCAAGCAGATGAAATTTCAGCACCTTTTCCTTCCAGGTTCGCAGGCTGAGCGCGTGCAGCAGGTAAAAATCGATGTGGTCGGTTTGCAGGCGTGCAAGCTGCTCGTCGAGCACACGGTCAAAATCTTCCTCACTCTCAAAGCTGTAAACCGGCGACTTCGTTGCAAGCTGTACACGCTCGCGGTAGCCGCCCAACAGTGCTTCGCCTACTGCTGCTTCACTGTTTCCATCGTGGTAAAAATAAGCGGTATCGATATAGTTTACCCCGCTGTCAATGGCATGGCGAATGATACGAGTGGCCTCGGCCTGGTCGATATTCGCGCTGAGTGCAACGCCATCGGCAGTAGGCAGGCGCATACAACCAAACCCGAGCGCAGAAACCTCTACCCCTGTATTGCCACATTTTCTGTACTGCATGTTGTCACCTCATTTTTATTTTAGAATCAATGCTTTAAATGTCTCATAAGCCTGTTCGGGCAAGGTAATGCTCAAAGCACGCCGTTCCATGGGGCACATATCGTCACCCGTACGGTTGATGATGTGAGGCACCAGCTTCCCATATTCATATGCCACACCGTGCTCGGCAAGAACCGCAGCGGCAGGCTCGCTGAGCACGCCCGCAAAAAGCTCCTTCACCCCACCGTACACGAGCAGCAGCGCAGCAGCTCTGCCAATGACCTTATCCGCGACATATGCACCTTTAAAAAAGGTCTCATCCTGTGCAAGCCACTGTACAATGGGCTTAATGCCGCGCTCGTGCGATAAAGACACAACATCATTTTTTACTGCAACACAGCTTGCATCTTGTTCTTGCAGCGTTGCTTTTGCAGTTTCAAGCTTACTCATAGAATTTACCTGCCTTTCTCAGTGCCAACACTACGGGCGGCACTAAAACAAGTTGAATCGCAATGCCCGGCAACCCCGTTACCACAGCGGCAGCCACGCTGCTTACCGCGGGAACATCCAGCCGAAACAGGTACGCCGCTGCCAGCAGTGCCAGTGCATATACCACCCTGCCCGCAACCTGTGAGCTAATCATGGCGAAATAAACATTCCACTTTCTGCGGGTAAACAGGCCGGCAAAAAAGCCGTAGGCAATCAGCTCGCAGAACATAAACGGCAGCTTTGCCATAGGCGGCATGCCGGTAAGCAATGAACTGAGCACCGGCGACAGCGCCCCCACCAGCGCGCCCGACGCAGGTCCACACAACAAGCCCGCAATAAGCACGGGAATGTGCATAGGCAGAAAGATGCTGCCCACAGGCCCACCCCCAATAAGATGAAACACCTGCGGCAGAAGTATACCGGCTGCAACAAGCAGCCCGCTGTAGGTTAGACGTTTGGTTCGTAACGCGGTAGCAGAGTTCATGCGAAATCCCCTTTCAGCAGGTAAAATATACAATACATTGTAACACAAAAAATTGCGATTAAAAAGCCTTACTTGTGGTGTACAAAAAAGCAGCTTGCCATAACGCGCAAGCTGCCGGACGAAATTATTGTCAATGCGGACTATCAGCGCATTGAACAGGTGTTTACCAACCTGTTTAAAAATGCGGTGAAGTACGCCGATGACGGCGTAAGCATCCGGGTTTCGACCGAGCGGTGCAACGGACGCTGCCTTGTACGCATACTCACTGCAGACAAGTGGATTCCGCCTGCTGATTTAGAGAAACTCTTTATCAGTTTTTACCGCACCGACGAGGCGCGTGGGCTGGAGGCTCAAAGCTACGGGCTCGCCATTATGCGCAGTATTATAGAGCTGCACGGGCAGGAATTCGGTGTGCGCAACACACCGGACGGTGTAGAATTTTGGTTTCATCTTGAAACTGCAGCGATTGATGTTGAAGATGAGACGGATGAAATATAGGGTTTTACCGCCGATGTAATGCTGCTTAAATAAACACAGATAAATCCGCCCTGCTAAGAACTTCTTGACAGGGCGGGTCTTTCTATCCAATACAATTATTCGTTATATTCTTCCAAGAAGACTCCGTTTGAGCGCAGCGCCGCCCGCAGCGGCTCTGTTTCCAGCCGATTGGCAGGAGTTCCGCCGAGCGCGCTTTGGGCAGCGGCCGTGCCAGCTGCCTCGGCAACAGCCATTACAATGGGGGTAACTCGCACCGCCGCACAGGCCTCATGGGTGGCACTAATGCAGCGCCCCGCCACAATCAGGTTCTCAACCTCACTTGTTACAAGGCAGCGGTAAGGTACCGAATACCAACTGCCAGGGCGGAGATAACGGTGGCACATACTTTCGCCGTCCGGCGAGTGAATATCGATGGGGTAACCTCCCATTGCGATGGCATCAGAAAACATGCGGTTGCCCAGCAGGTCTTCCGCGGTGAGCTTGTAAATGCCATCAATCTTGCGGCTCTCGCGAATGCCGATGTGCGGGCCAGTGGATAGGATATGGCAGTTTTCAAAGCCCGGAATATACTTTTTCATAAATGCTACGATTTGATGCGCCTGCCGGCGCCCCTCCACCGTAGCGTCGGTCAAATCGAAAGCGTCTATTGCAGACTTTTTGGTGATGCGCGACATGTTCAGGATGAATTCGCCCTTGTTATTGGTTTCGAAGCAGAGCACCATGTCACGGTCAATATCAAATTCCCCCCGGCCTTTAGCCAGCCTTATCTGAGAATACGCGCCCTGCATTCCGGTACGGGGAATGCTTTGCAGGCAATCAAAGGGTATCGTAGGCAGCATATCCTGCTGGTGCTGTACCACATAATCCATCATTTTTTCTCGGTCTACTCCTGCCACCTTGATGTTCATCGTCATGGGCTGGGCAAGGTGATCGGTCTCCCGCCCGTAAACGGTGGGTACCCCTGCATGGGCAGCTAAATCTGCATCAGCGGTACAATCGAGAAACACCTGCGCCTCCACATCAAAAAAACCGTTTTTGGCATAAAGCTGTACCGACTGAATGCGCCCGTTTTTTACGGTGCAACCGGTATAGGTGGTATGGTACAGCAATGTAACCCCTGCCTCAAGGGCCATTGTTTCCAGCACCAGCTTCATGCCCTCGGCATCAAAAGGGGTTACACTGCTGGCGTAGCCTACAAAATCGTCCATATGCCCGAGGGAAAAATCCAGCGCCTTCAAGCGCTCCACAATCTCATCCGCAATGCCCCTCACCACTTGGGTTTTACCCGCATGAAAGGTCATTTGCGGACCGGTGCCACAGGCTGTGAGCGCCCCACCCAAATAGCCGCCTTGTTCCACCAGTAGGGTTTTAGCACCTCCGCGGGCAGCGGCGATAGCGGCGACAGCACCGGCTGGCCCGCCCCCCATGATTGCTACGTCGTATGAAAGCATTTGTTTCATTGCTTTTCCTCCCGCTTATTTTTTAGTTCATAATAAGTACGCGCAAAAGCGTGGGCCCCAATTTCTGAAAGGGCACGCACACCGGTTCTGCCAATTTTCAGTGGCCCCAGCACTAACATGGGCACCTTATAGTCTCTGCTGGTCAGCCCCAGAGTGTTCCATTCGAGAAAATGAAAGTACTCATGACTTAAAATTATATTTTCCGCCGCTTGCAAAGTCAGCTCGTTTTGATCGGCCCACAATGCGATAGACCCTAAGTAAAGGTTTATTTTGTTCTGCCCCGAAAGGTAATCGCTGAAATATCTTCGATCACCCACCACATAATCTTTTTCCAGCTTGGTACAGGTAAGCCCGCTTTGTTCTGCAATGGCAAAAAAATCTTCCTCACCGCCATAGCGTGCAAATACGTCCTCTGCCGCTGCCGCACCTTTATTCCAGGCTTGCTCCACGATGTGTGTGCGGTGCTCCGGCGGTATTTTCGCATAACAGGGGTCATAGCTGAGCTCTTGCTCCGCCAACTCACGTCCGGGAAAAGGCAATGTGTACTTCGGCATAACGGCTTCCTCCTTACGCGGTTTATGCGTCTATCCGTTTGGTGGCTGCCACAATCAGTTTTTCCTTTTTGCCGCAGCCCGACAGCTCTACGTTACCCAAACTATAAATCTGGGTATCACTTTGCAAGCCCGAAAGGTCAATGATCCGCTTACCCAGCACCACATAGAGGTTTGGCATGTTGGCGCCTCCGTCGTTGTATTCGGTAAGCTCCTCAAGCAGGTGTGCCACCTGCTTTTCCCAATTCTCTACCGTTGCACCGAGCACCCACGCATTGTTCTTCTGCAGGCGGATCACCCCCTCCTCGTCAATGAGGCGCAGTGGACGGGTGATTTTTTTGCTCAACCCAAACAGTTTTTTTACTACCTTGTCGTATTGAATGGCGTGCATACTTCCGTTTTCCGCCACAATTTCCAAACTCTTAGTGCCGGTCTCCATATTTTCCGCTGCTATTTTAAGCAGCGCGTCCTTCTCCAACTTTTTGGCCATGAGGTTTTTGCTGCGCAGTTCCGTAGCACCCACGGCGACAGCCCGCACCAAATTGCGCTGGGTATCTACCTCCACACTCACCTCCACCGTTCCGGGCGCAGCTCCGCTTTGAATGGCCTTAAGTTCTGCTTCGCGCCGTACGCTGATGATGTCTTGCTCGGTGGGGTTGGTTACGGTGCGCTCGACCATGTCACGTACCATAGCAAGGGCGACACCAATTGTGGAGATGACCGGCGCATTTTGCGCAATACGGTGCTTATGCCCTGTGGTCTCTGCCAAGTGAGGCACCACTGCGGCGGCACCGCCTCCCCCGCCCACAAACACCGTGGTACGGTGATCCATCTGATAATCCTTCATCAGTTGGACGGCAATTTTTCCGTTCTTTTCAGCAGCAAAGCCCAGCACCTTTTTCGCTGCCTCCTCCACGGTGCAGCCCATGCTTTCGGCAAGGGGACGCCACGCCCTGCGCGCAGCCTCAATGTTACCAAAGGCGTAATCCCCCGGTTTTACATAGCCTGCAAGATTTGCGGCACCCGCCATAGTAAGAGATACCCTAACCCCTCCGTCGCACTCAATGCATGCATAGTCCGGGTCGGTAGGGGTGGGGCGAATGGCGGTAAGTCTTGGGTTTTGAATTGCATCGGGGTCGGAATACACCTCGTACTCAAGCCCGGCGATGTGAGCCGAACGCGGGCCGGTATCTACAGCACTGCCGTTCTTTATCTGCACCATGCTGCCGCCGCCAATTCCCACGGTGCGTACATCCAAACTGTTGAGATAGGTTTTGTGCCCGCCCACCTCGGCGTACTGAATCATCACCTTGCCGTCTTTAACGCAGGAAATATCGGTGGAGGTTCCCCCCACCTCAAAAAAGATGCCGTCGGTAAGCTTTTCATACATCAAGGCACCCGCCACACCGGCAGCCGGCCCGGAAAGAATGGTGAGGATAGGGCGTCCTCGTACCTCGTCCACCGTCATAACACCGCCGTCACAGCGCATCACCATCAGTGGGCTGGTGATGCCCGCATCCCGAATGCTTTTTTCGGTCATGTTGGCGGCCTCCAGCATTTTTGGCATGATGCTTGCGTTTACCACAGCGGTACGGGTACGTATTTTAAGCCCGTAAAGCTTTGAAATATCATTGGTGGCGGTACCGGGAATACCGTCTTCCGTGCAGATTTGCACCGTCATATTTTCGTTGGCGGGGTCGTCCACGCTGAAAGCCTCTGCCGCTACAATGCTGGTACAGTCCTTAGCCAGCAGCTGCTCTACAGCACCCTTCACCGTAGCAAGCAAGTCGTCCGAGCCGGTGTCTGCATATTCATTTTGGGTGGACAAAAACTTACCTGCTGCAAGCTCGATGCTGCCCATGTTGGTATCGCTCCTGCTTTTGGCGCCCTCCAGCCCACGCCCCAGGGTGACAATGCCCACCTTGGCTACGTCTCCCTCCAACAGCGCATTGGTTGCCTGAGTCGTTCCGTGGGCGATAAACATTACCTCTGCGGGTTTTATACCGCACTGTTCCATAACCTCATGCAAAACCCGCACAATGCCTGCGGCTACGCCCTCAGGCGCGGTATGTGTGGTGGGTGTTTTTACAGTGCCGATCAGCTCATAGGTATCACTGTTGATGGCGACGGCGTCGGTAAAAGTTCCGCCAACGTCAATGCCAATACGAACTTTCATGGTTTTCCTCCTTAATATGCCGTTTTCCGGCTTCCACTTCTGATTCCGAACAACCCTTTAAAAACGATTATTCCGAATCGCAAGTGGAAAGGGACGCCATGGCATAGCGCCCCTTTCCATGGTATGGGATGAGCTTGTTTGTACTTTTTTAGAAATACAGCACACCGGCAAGCACCACGCCAAATATAGCGATGGCCCACAGGTAAGGCAGCAGCTTTTTGGTGATGCCGTTTACATCTACCTCGGTAAAGTTTGCAGTCCATACG
>NZ_DALZQO010000005.1:21327-48368 GCF_032017025.1 Hydrogenoanaerobacterium sp. | reverse complement strand
TACGTTTTGGGTGTTGGTGGGGTCACCGCAGCCCTGAATGCGCTCAGCGGCTAGAAATGCACCCATAACAGCCAATGGAGAAAGCGTGCCCAGCCCTATAATCAGCGCCGCAATACCGGAACCGAGACCGAACAGGTTCATAGGGCCGCGGTAAAGCGAAAGAGGTGCGAGCAGTGCAAAGAACAGGATGTAACCGATGCGATTTGACGGAACTACCGCTAGCAGGAAGGGGTTGAGCACCTCTTTTACCATGCTGTGGGTTACGGCCAGGTACAAAATACCGATGCCGATCATCAGAATGATGGCGGGGCCGCTGTCGGTGATGCCGTCGTAGCAGGTTTTCACCAGCATGTTCATCGCCTTGGAAAAACCCTTGGCGGTGAAAAGCAGTATCCAGAGTATGCCGACCATAAATGCGGGAACCACAGGGAATTTGAACACAGCCACCAGCAAAATGGGGATAAGCGGTGTAATCATAGCAAATCCGCCGCGCGCGCCCTTGATTGCCCTGTCATTCTCCTCGGCTGTCTTAATTGGGGCAGAAAACGCAAATTTTACGCCGTTTCTCTTAAACTCAACAAAAATAAGAATTAGAGTAGCGAGCGCAGTGGCCACCAACAAGTAAATTTCAAAGCCTTTGATTACCTCAATATCCAAATTGAAAATGCTCGAAAAGGTCTTCCAGTTGGCAATGTTAAAGGTAAGCCCGGTGGTAAACGCCATTAAAAAAATACATGCCGCGCTCATAGCGGGTACGCCCACCGAAATTAGAATTGGCAATACAATAGAACCTACCATGATAATGGAGCCCAGACCGCTCAGTGTGGTGAATAGTATCGCACAGGCGGCCACCATAATGAGGGTAACAACAAGGGGGCGGTCGCCGCCCAGCTCGGCGCTCTTTTTAATAATAGTTTCCGTAACGCCGGTTTTGTTCATCAATTGGCCCAGCCAAGCGCCGAATACTACAGCCATAATGGCAGAGCCCATACGTACAGTACCAGCCTCTAACACGGCCTGCAGCCAGCCGATAGCCGCTCCATCGGCGTTGGTGCCAACAGCGGGCACGCCGGCGATAATGCAGATAACCACCGCCATCAGCGGGAGCGCAAGCAAAGTCGGAATTTTCTTCATCATCATAAATGCCGCTATGACGACAAAGGCAACAATAATCAGGGAACCTTGCAGCATAATCTACTACTCCTCTTTTTAGGGGATTTCCCCCTTTATTTTTAAACCGCACAGCACGGCTTACTGACAAGTTTAAAGCGACTCGATGACATCCCGAAAGGCGGTACAGGCCCGTTTTACCTCTTGTGCTCCCGGCTCCTTGCCCATAACTACCGCACCAATCATTACAGCCTTGCAGCCGGCCTCGTACAGGTGGCGAGCTTCTTCGGACCGAATCTTTTTTTGCGTGGGGATTAGGGTAGGCTTACCCGCCTTGGCAGAAATATCGGTGTAACGCAGCAGGTCAGCATAGTTTAGCGGGGTGCCATAGGCCTCGCCCGGCTGAATGCTGCATTCCAGCACATCAATTTTACTCAACCTTACCGCGTCCAACGTATTTTGGTCATAAGTACAATCGATGGCGGGCATTTTGGTGAGCACCTTCGACTCCATCATGTAAGCGGGCAAGTGCTTTGCGTAGGCCGAAAAGAAATCCAGTCCCATCGCCTCCAGTTCCAGCCGTTCATCATTGGAGACAAAGGCTTCTTCTCCACCGGGCACCAGCCCCACAGGGACTTTACCGCACAGCGCAATCAGATCTCGCAAAAAGTTCTTGTTCTCAGCATAGGTGCCAAAGGTATGCCCGCTGGCGCGGTGCCACACGTTGGCATGCACCTTGACAGCCTGGGCGCCACCCTCCAGCGCTGCCTCGGCAAGCGATAGATTGTTGGAAGGCAAACTCACCACCAACGTCAGTTTGTTCTCGTTTAAAAGCTTGTGTAAAATCATGAAAAGGCTCCTCCTTCTGTTTGGTCATACCCCGCAGCAGAGAACCGTTTGCCGAATTTTTGCCGCTATGACGGCATCCTGCCCGCACGCGGCGGGCTGTACCGCCTGAATGGCAGGAGCCTCCCGGGGGGCAAGGCTGCGGGTCACCAATCCACGGACAACATCTACAAAACCGGTGCAGCGTGCGGGCATTCCTGAAAGCAGCACGGCTTCCAACGGGAAAAGGGTACAAAGCATGGCCACCGTAACGGCAAGCTGCTGCGCCAGCAAAGCGAGCCACCCTTGTGCCTGCCGCAGGGCGGGCAGGGTTTGCTCCTCGGTTTGGATGGTGATTTCTTCGGCGGCGGTTAGGCTCGGCAGGTTCTCACCGATACTTTGGAACAAAGGTGTGATGTCGGTACGGGCACCTTCGCGCAGGGTTAACGGCTGCCCCTCTAAGGTAATACCGGCAAGCACCCGCTCGCCTATAGAAATATAGGCGCTGTTTTTTGCAGGGGTGTTTTCAGCCTGCGCAAGCGCATTGGCCATAGAATAAACCTGTGTATATTCCTCCGTAACGGGAATTCGGAACTGGGTTAAGAGCGCCTCCCGCAGGGAGATGGTAGCGGAGGACAGCGAGGTGGAATACATCACATTGAATTCACCGGACTGCATATCCTCCTGAAACAAAAGGCCCAGCCCCGCTAAACGCCCGGCGCGCAGCTTTTCGCCCCCGCAGTGCTCAAACACCGCCGCCGTAATGGCAATAAGCAGTTCGTTTCCGGTAATGTAGTGGCTGGCAAGCTGCACATCGGTCATTCTTTCGAGCGCCATATCAAAAAGGTGCAGGCTTGCGCCGTTACGGCCAATCTCTACCACACCAATGATGCCATAATTGCGATTGATGGCAACCTCAATACGGCTGCGCCCTCCGGTGGATATCGTAACACCCGTTTCAACCAGCAGTTCTTCTTCGAGCAACTCACTCACCAGAACCGATACCGTGCTGGGGGAAAGCTCGGTTGCCTGTGCAAGCTCGGTTCGCGACATCCCCCCCTCATGCAATATGGTGTTGAGTATTATTTGACGGTTGCGTCTTTTCATATCATGCAATCCGCTTTTCTTCAAACTTTTTTCATCCTTTCGGTAATCCCGGCTGCTTTTCACTAAAACCGGGGGCTTATTTCGGAGCTCGAACTCGTTATTTCGGAGTTCGAATTAACTTTACTTTTACTATAGCACTGCCTTTTCCGAATTGCAATGCTCTTATTTCGTTTCTCATGTTCCTCTAATTAAGAGGGGGATTTTTCGGTTAAAACAGAGAATTTTTACCGATTAAACGTTCAATAGCATTGCCTTTGCCTAAAAAATTAAGGTCGTTCATTTTTTCTTTTCTAATTCTTCAAATTGGCACAATGTGGGCAACACATTTTCAACACATTGGTACAGTAAATTTAGGTCAGTGGTTATGCAAACAGCCACAAATGCTTTTTTCACTGTATCCCTTTGTTTGGCTGATTTGAATATGTAATCAGCAGGGCTGGTAATCGGCGGTGCCGCTGTTCTGGCGGCTGCTGCCTGCGTCATCACCTTTGCACTGCCCAAAAACACACAGAACACCCTATCCACTTAGAAAGAAAGCAAGGTAACGCGCGGAGACATCACCGCAGGCATCAGCGAAACAGGTACTCTCTCTATCGCTTATGAAACGGTGAAGTATGAAATCAGTGCCTCTAAAATGGAGGATTTGGGGCTGAGCGTAAGCGAGCAGGAGGTATATGTAAAGTCGGGGCAAAAGGTGGCGGCGGGCGACCCGTTGCTTCGTATCTCTACCGCTGATTTATGGGTAGCGAACACCTCAAGGTGCTGGATGACATCAACCTCACTGTTGAGAAGGGCGAGTTTCTTGCCATTCTCGGCTCCTCGGGCTCGGGCAAATCAACACTGATGAGCATCATCGGCTGTATGGATACCTTCGACTGCGGCGAATATATTTTGGATCAAAATCAGATTCAGACGATGAAGGATTCACAGCTCACCAAAATACGCAATAAAGAAATTGGCTTCATCTTTCAGCGCTATCAGCTCATCCCCAGCTACACAGTGATGCAGGATGTGATGATCCCGCTGATTATCCGCGGTTACACCCGCAGGCAGGCACAGCCGCTTTGCGAACAATATCTCGAATCGGTGGGGCTTTCCGACCGCAGCAGGCACAAGCCCAGCGAGCTTTCGGGCGGGCAGCAGCAACGCGTTGCCATTGCGCACGCACTCATCGGCAGCCCGAATATTCTGCTTGCCGGCGAACCAACCGGCGCGCTGGACAGCTCTACGGGCGGCGAGGTGCTGGAGCTGTTCGGGCAGCTGAATGCGTAGGGACATACCATTATTATGATTACACATGACATGAACGTGGCAAGCCATGCCAAGCGCGTGGTACACATTGTGGATGGTCGACTGTACCGCCAATAAGAGCAAGGCCCTCTCAAAATTAGCTTTCCCATCCATATTAAGGCGCAAAAAATCCCCGTGCATTTTCGCAGCACGGGGATTTTTCCGCATTTATTTCAGCTTTTTTACCCTAAGAGCACGCATGGAGTTGAGAATTGCAATCACCGAAACGCCGACGTCTGCAAACACTGCCTCCCACATCGTGGACATGCCAAAGGCAACCAGTACCAATACCAGCACCTTAACCACCAGCGCAAACACTATGTTCTGTTTGACGATTCTGAGCGTTTTACGTGAAATCTTCATCGCAGTAGCAATGCGCGAGGGCTCATCGGTCATGATGACGATATCAGCTGCTTCGATTGCCGCGTCGGAACCCAGCCCGCCCATTGCAATACCAATGTCCGCCCGCGCAAGCACCGGCGCATCGTTGATGCCGTCGCCCACAAAGGCGAGCTTGCCTTTACCTGTTTTTTGGGTAAGCAGCTTCTCCATCTGCTCCACCTTGTCGGCGGGCAGCAGCTCGGTGTAAGCTTCGTCAAGCCCCAGCTCTTTTGCAACCGCTTCGCCTACAGCCTTCGCATCTCCGGTGAGCATCACAGTCTTTTTCACACCGCCCGCTTTAAGAGCAGCAATTGCATGTTTGGCATCGGGTTTTATTTGGTCGGCAATTACAATGCAGCCACGGTAAACACCATCTGCCGCAACGTGCACCACAGTGCCTATAGCGTCAACTGCTTGGTACGTAATCTGGTGTGTATCCATCAGCCTTGCATTGCCTGCCAACACGGTTTTTCCATCTATCACCGCTTTTACACCCTGCCCTGCGGTCTCTTCTACGTCTGCGACACGGCTGTTGTCAATTGCCTTACCGTACGCCGCTTTGATGGACAACGAAATGGGATGGTTGGAGTATGCCTCGGCGTATGCGGTAAGCTCTAGAAGCTCATTGTCGCTCACGCCCTGAGGGTACAGCTCTGTTACGGCAAAACGGCCTTTGGTGAGCGTACCGGTTTTATCAAACACCACCATTTCGGTGTCGGCAAGCGCCTCGAGGTAGTTGCTGCCTTTAATCAACACGCCGCATTTGGATGCACCGCCGATGCCGCCGAAAAACCCAAGCGGAATGGAGATGACCAGCGCACAGGGGCAAGATACCACAAGGAACGAAAGTGCACGGTAAATCCAATCGTTCCACACACCGCCAAACAGCAGCGGCGGAGCCACGGCGAGAACTACCGCAATGCCTACTACAATGGGGGTATAATATTTCGCAAATTTTGTAATAAAGTTCTCGGCATTCGCTTTTTTACTGCTTGCGTTCTCAACAAGGTCAAGAATTTTGGAAACAGTCGATTCACCAAATTCCTTTGTCACCTCAATGTTTAAAACACCGGTGAGGTTGATGCACCCGCTGAGAACCTCGCTGCCTGCCTCAGCTTCGCGCGGCAGCGACTCTCCGGTAAGCGCCGAGGTATCAATCGTAGAGGCACCTTCAATCACTTTGCCGTCCAGCGGAATTTTCTCGCCCGCCTTCACTACAATGATGTCGCCAACCTCAACATCCTCCGGGCTACCTTTGATCAGCTCGCCATTTACCAGCACGTTTGCATAGTCGGGGCGAATGTCCATCAGCCCTGCAATGGATTTTCGTGAACGGTTTACCGCATAATGCTGGAACAGCTCACCAATTTGGTAGAACAGCATAACCGCAACGCCCTCGGGGTATTCACCAATACAGAACGCACCCACCGTTGCAATGGACATCAGAAAATTTTCATCAAATACCTTGCCCCGAAAAATATTCTTGATTGCCTTCCACAAAATATCTGCGCCGATGAACAAGTATGCGATGAGAAACATCAAAAACTCGGTGAGCAGCGTCATATCAGGCATGAGCATTGCCGTTGCCAGGATGATGCCCGTACCGATAATGCGAATTATCTGGGTGCGTAAGTAACCGTCCCCCGCATCCGCATGGTTGTGGTCGTCATCCTCTTCTTCATCCTCGTCATGTTCGTCTGCGTGATTATGCTCATCATCGCAGCCACAGCAACCACCTTCACAGTCGTCATGCCCGTGACCATGGGCATGTGCATGAGAATGGTGCGCAACGCCTTTTGATTTGCGCGCTTTTTTTGCCATGGTTACCGTTACGTCGGGTTCAATTTTTGTAATTACCGCTTTTGCCTTCTCCAGGGCTGCATCAAACTGGTCATCTGCTGCCTCAATAATCAGCTTTTTGGTCATGAAGTCAACTGTAACGTTTTGTACCATATCCAACGCGCCCACTGCACGCTCTAGCTTTGCAGCGCAGTTAGCGCAATCCAAGCCCTCCAGATAAAATGTCTTCTTCATCTCTTGTTCTCCATTCTCATGTCGTTTATCAAAATTTTGGCGCTGCCGACCTTAGGATTTGCAGCTGTTAAGTGAAACGTATTCGCAGATTATTCTTGTACATGTTCCAAGCCTTGGTCAAGGATGGTTTTAATGTGGTTGTCTGACAAGGAGTAGAACACGGTTTTGCCGTCTCGGCGGTTTTTCACCAAACGCGAGGTTTTCAGCACACGCAGCTGATGTGAAATTGCGCTTTGGCTCATTTTAAGCAGCTGTGCAATGTCGCATACGCACATTTCAGACTCAAACAGCACATACAGTATTTTAATGCGTGTTGAATCGGCAAATATCTTAAACAAGTCGGCCAGATCGTAAAGGGTTTCTTCATCGGGCATGTTATTCTCTACATCGTTTACAATATCCTCATGAACATGCATAAACTCGCAGCGCTCAACAGCCTCATCATTACTTCGCATCTATGTTCATCCTCTCATATGAATAACTGTTCATATGAATAATAGCATTTGCCCTTTGCTTTGTCAAGTATTCAATCAATTTTATTTACAATAAAAAACAAAATATTTTGTTACAAAAAATCAACTTGGCATCTTTACATCCTATGCATGCAAAAAGAGAACGGATACCAATCGGTATCCGTTCCCGCTAGTCCCAGCTTTGTGTTGCTAGGTGCTGCTGCAATGCCTTTAGCATTTTTTCGCGGCGCTTGTAATCGGGCAGCACGTCCTCCACCACCTGCCAAAATGCTGAAGAATGGTTGTGCTGGCGGATATGCGCCAGCTCATGTACCACGACATAATCCACTGCGTCGGGGTGAGCCAATACCAGTCGCCACGAAAAGTTGAGGCTGTTTTTACCCGAGCATGAACCCCAGCGAGTACGTGCACCGCTTATTTTAACGGCACTGGGGGTAAGCCCCATCACAACGCCGTACTTTTGTACCCGCGAGGCAAGCTCGCGCTGTGCCAACGTGCGGTAAAGTGCCGTTACAGCAGGGCGCACCTGCTCAAAGCTGCCTTGCGGAATCAGAAAATGTTCACCGTCAAACACAGCTTTTTTACCCTGCACTGCTATGGCGGGGTATTCCCTGCCAAGCAGCATTAACGTATTGCCAATTGCAAAGCTCTCGCGTGCCAATACCCGCTCGCGCATAGCATTTACGTGCGCTGATACCCAGCCCTGCTTTTGCCGCACAAAAGCATCGATGGTGCCCTGCGGCATACGCAGCGGGGCGCGCACCTCAACCTCTGCCTGTGGTGTAATGTGAATCGCCAGTGTTTTGCGCTTTGAGCGTATCAGCTTGTACTGCGTCATCAATAGCCCAGTTCTTCGCCTACTAAAATCACCTTAATGCGGTTTTTAATGCGCTGCTGTGCACATACCACATAGGTGCAGCATATTCTGCCCTCGCTGCTGCATCCGCTTGTCATGCAGCTGTTGCCCGACGCAAAAGCCACACACTCACCTTTTTCATGGCAATAGGTGGTACAGTTCAGGCGCTCGCAGTTGGCGGGGGCGGCAATGGTTTTCACACGAACCGCTGCATCGTCAAGGTTTTTGCATAGCTTGTTGCTGCCCACCACCATAATCACCGACTCGGGGCCAAATACAATCGCAGCGGTGCGGTTTCCAATGCCATCTACATTGTAGAGCTCGCCGTTTTCGGTAACCGCGTTGCTGCTGCATAAAAACGCATCCGCAAAAAAAGCCTCGCGCTGTACCCTTGGCTTATCCTCAGGGGCACAACGGTCTCTGTCAATCAGGTGATATCGCCCGCTGCGCAGCAGTTCCATCACGCCGCTTTCCTCCAACGACATCGAGCCACCAAACGCAACCGAACTGCCGTCTCTCAGCAGCTCTGCCACCTTTGCGGGCACATCTTCCTTGCGCTCTACATAAATGCCCATCATATTATTCTTTTCAAGTGCGGCAATGGTTTTTTTAATGCGCTTCTCCATTACCTTTCTTGCATTTTGATCCATAACTATCGATCCTTTCTGTTGTTAAATAACCAGCCCCCCGTTGGGACTGATGATCTGTCCTGTGATAAAATTCGACTGATCGGACGCAAGAAAATAAATGAGGTTGGCGACATCGCTGCCCTGCCCAATAACACCGAGCGGCGTTTCCTCCTTGAGCTGCGCCAAGGCATCAGGGGGCAAGGCTGCGTTCATTTCGGTATCGATCACACCGGGGGCGACGCAGTTTACCTGAATGTTCGACAGCCCCAGCTCTTTGGCAAGTGCCTTGGTAAAGCCGATGACCGCCGCCTTTGCGGCAGAATAATGCACCTCACAGCTACCGCCCGCAATCCCCCATATGCTGGAAAGATTGATAATTTTGCCTACGTGGCTGTCAATCATTCCGCGCACCACCGCCTGTGTGCAGTGGTACATGCCTTTGACGTTCACATCGAACATGCGGTCCCAATCCTCGGCGGTAATATCGGTAAACAGCAGCTGCTGAGCAATGCCGGCGTTATTTACCAAAGCATGGATGCCACCGAACTGCGCCTGCACCTGCCGCACCATGTCCTGCACCTGCCGCACGTCGGTAATATCCGCCTGCACGGCCATCACCGCTGTGCCCTGTGCCTTTAGCTCAGCAGCAAGGGCATCGGCACGTGCACCGCTGCGGTTATAATTTATTGCAACGTTCCACCCCTGCGCGGCAAAGAGACGTGCAGTGTCCGCGCCTATCCCACGGGACGCACCCGTTATCAACACTGTTTTGCTCAACTCGTCCCTCTTTTCTGATAAAGCTTTTATTCTTGCGTTTCTACATTTAGTATAGCACGCTGTGCCGGCTGATACAAGCGGTTCGGCACGGCATGCAAAAACACCGGCGCAATAAAAATGCACCGGTGTTTTGCAAAGAGAGAGGCGGGCTTTTCCCGCTACTGCTTTGGAATAGTCTTTTATTTACGGAACAAAGCTTTCACCTTATCCCAGAAGCCTGTTTTTTGTTCTTCAATCGTGACTACTTCTCGCACTTCTTCTTTTGTCTTGATCTCATCTGTCTTCATAATAAATTTCACACTGGTATCAGCATCTGCAGGGGCACCTGTGTAGGTAGTAAAGCCCTTGGACGCATCTGAAATTGCCTCTTTGATATGCAGTGCCTGTTTGATTTCATCGGTGAGGTCGGTTACCCTGCCGGTAAGCTCATAGATACCGTCGATTTGGAACTCTTCCACACCGTCGTTCAGCTCTGCTGTTTTGTCCTGCAATTCCTGAGTAGCATCCTTGAGGTCATCTATCGCGTGGCCGATTTTATTCTGACCCTCATACAGCTTATCCAGACCCTCCATCAATTTGCCGCTGCCCGAAGAAAGCTTTTGAAGTGTTGCCGGGATGTTGGACGGGTTTTTGAGCATAGCCGCGATTTCAGGGTTTCTCTCCAGAGCCTTAACAAACTGCGGGTCGGCTTTTATTGCTTCTATCGCTGTCATAACCTGGGTATAGCTCTCCAGCAAAGCTTTGCTCTTCACCTGAACCTCACCGGCAAGCCTTAGCTTCTCCATCATTTCGGGTGTGCTGAGCATGCCCTGTACCGCCTGCCCAATTGCCCCCTGCACCTCTTTAATCTGATTATCGGTGAGCGCCGGGGCAGAAAACGCCTGTGGTGCTTGCACGTAATCTCCGAGCACACGCACACTTTGGGTGTTTTCTGTGCCGCTGAACTTCATCTCCACAGCGGATGCGAAACCTGCTGCTTGATCAGGAAGCGCCGTCACTCCTTGCTTATCTGCAGTATCGTTGTTTTTGGCATCAGCATCTTTGCTTGTGGCTGCATCTATGTCTGTCTCAATCCCCGCATCGGTCTTTGCATCTTCTTTGGGGGTGTCGGTGCCTGCATCTGCTCCTATTTCTTCATCTTTTTGAGCACCGTCTTTTGCGTCGGTTTTTGTTTCATCCTTGGGCGTATCGGCGGTTGTACCCGTCTCGGTTTTTGCGCCCTCGTTGGGGACATCCACAGTTGCATCGGGTGCACGGTCGGCAGGGTCTGCTACAAATCCGGTGTTTCTGCCCAGCAGCAGTCCGACCGTTTCACTTAGTTTTTGCGTAAATCCATTCAGTTCAGCGCCCAGATCTTTGCCGCACAGCGCCTGTAAAAGCTGCAGCTCCTCTGGGCTGTACATATTCGCCTGAAGCCCAGCCAGCCCCTGTTTGAGGGCACCGAGCTGTGCAGGCGGTATGTGCGATACAACATCCTGTATGCCGTTTAATTTTCCGACAAGCCCGTTAATGGCTTTGTAGGCTTCTTTGAAGCCATCCTGAAAATCTCTGTACTTCGAACGGAACGTGCGCATATTGTCATTAAACTCCACGCCTGCATCTGCAAGCTTAATGGTACCGTCATGCAGCTCGTCGGTTGCGTCGTTAAGGTCGTCAATATCGTCAAGCAGATCATCAATATCACTTTCCAGATCGTTATCATCGTCAAACAAATCGCTGTCATTGGCAGCACCGATCATGATAGAGGGTAAGCGGAACTCTTCCGCAAACGCAGTTACTACAAACTCATCCACCATCTTATCTTTAATGTTGCCTATTTCATCATCCAGCAGCCCTTCAAAGCTTTCTTTCAGCCCAGGTACTGTGACGAACGTAACCAGCTGATTGGTGGATTCGTTCATAATCATACCGTCTTCTGCTTTGACATTGCTGAAATTTTCATCGGGCAGATTAAGCAGCACTGCTGTTAAAAACATAGGGGCGATGGGGCGTTCGACCCCGTCGATTACCTGCGTTTCTGTATAGGCGTTGGTGACCTTAATGCGGATTTCGACCTCACCGCTTTTGCCTGCCAGCTCCTCGGCAGAGATACCTTTGCCGTCAAGCTTATAGGTAACCGTTACATTAATAGGCAACGGGTTACCGGTAGTGCCCTGATAGTATACATCCTTATCGTTGGTGTTCCAGCTAAGCTTGCCGTCTTTGAATTCGGGCTTCGCAGCACTTTTCAGGTTTTTGATGTCCTTTAGTATACTGATATCATGCACGCCGGCAAGCCCGATATCGCTGTGTAGCCAACTGCTGACAATCTGCTTTCTTACACTGCCATCATTGTTCAAAAGCACATAAACACTCTCATCCTTGCTGAGCCCCGTGCCGCCGCTTACTCTTGTTTTGTTTTCAGCGGCTGTGGCGGTTTCTGTCAGAGGTGCTTCTGCCGGCTGCACTGCTTGTGCTTTTGCCGTGTTCAGCGCCCATACCGTCTGCGCACCAACCAGCGCTACTGCAAGGCTGATGGCGCATATTTTTTTCAACTTATTTTTCATTGTACAGCTCTCTCCTTACTTAGTTTCTCCGGTTTGCCAAGGAAGTGAATGGTTGTTTTTTCAATTAGCTTGCCAAATACCATGAGGATGGCGGGCATTACGAGAAGTATAACAACCATGCTGATGACTGCACCGCGCGCCAGCATTAGGCACAAGCTTTTGATGAGTTCGATTTTAGAAACCAGCGCAACACCCATAGTTGCCGCAAAAAACGAAAGACCACTGGTGATGATGGACTGCGAGCTGGTTTCAGCCGCAATTTTGACTGCCTCCTGTATTCCATGCCCTGCACGGCGTTCCTCCTGAAAGCGGGTGGTCATCAAAATAGCGTAGTCCACGGTAGCGCCCAGCTGAATTGTTCCAATTACGATGCTTGCAATAAATGGAATGGTAGTGCCCGTAAAGTACGGAACACCCATATTGATCATAATCGCAAACTCAATTGCCGCAACCAGAAGCACAGGGATGGAAATTGATTTAAATACGATAGCGATGATAAAGAACACCACCACAATGGAGGATATGTTGACGTTCTTAAAGTCCTGATCCGAAACTCTAACCAAATCGTTGGTGAGTGCTCCCTCGCCCGCGATGACGGCGTTGTTATCGTAGCTTTTGATAAGCGCATTGATGTCGTCTAGCTGCTTGCTGAGCTCCGGTGTTGCGGGCTTCATACTGGTGTTTACCATAAACATTTTCTTTCCGCCCGCAGCAAAGCTATCCTTCATATCTCCAGGAATAAACTCATCGGGGACGCCCGCACCAAGGAATTTCTCATAGGCAACAACACTGGTGATGCCATCCATCTTTTCGATTTGCTTGCACATATCGCTGATTTGGTAACCCTCTACGCTGTCATCCACTATGATAAAATGGCTGGTCGCCATATCAAACTGCTTTTTCAGCTCATTGGTGCCCATAACCGACGGGAGGTCGGCGGGGAGTGAATCGGTAAGCGTGTAATACACATCGGTTTTGCTTTGTGCAATGGCAAACGGAACAAACAACAGAACCGCCACCACCAGCACAGACTTATGGTGTTTGATTACAAAGTCGCTGAGTTTTGTCAGCTTTGGAATAAAGGTGCGGTGTGTGTACTTGTGAATGGGCTTATCGAAAAACAGGATAAGCGCAGGCAGAATAATAACGGTGCTTAAAACACCCAGTACAACGCCCTTTGCCATGACAATGCCGATATCGGCGCCAAGTGCCAAGCTCATGGTGCACATGGCAAGGAAGCCCGCAATGGTGGTGAGGGAACTACCTGAAATAGAGGTAAAGGTATTGACAATGGCATGTACCATTGCATCCTCACTGTTCATTCCGTTTTCTTTTTCTTCATCGTAGCGGTGCAGCAGGAAGATGGAGAAGTCCATGGTAACGCCGAGCTGCAATACTGCCGCCAACGATTTTGTAATGTAGCAAACCTGCCCCAGAAAAATATTGCTGCCAAGGTTGTAGACTACCGCGAACCCTATGCCCGTAATAAAAATAAACGGCACCAGCCACGATTGCATGCCAAGCATAAGCACCACGACTGAAAGCACCACGGCAACCACTACATAAAACGGCATTTCATTTTCGGCAATGGTTTTAGTGTCTGCTACGATTGCCGACATACCGCCCATAAAGCAGTTTTCTTTGAGCGTTGCATTAATCTGCTCAAGCGCCTTCATTGTGCTGTCGGACGCGCTTTTGTCCGTAAAGGTCACCATCATCATGGTGGCATTTTCGTTGTAATAAATCGAGCGTATCTCCTCAGGCAGCATTTCAGCGGGCACCGATGCATCGAGCACGTCATCCTGCCAGAGAACCTCGTCAACCCCTGGTATCGCCGCAAGCTCTTCCTTTAGGGCCAGCAGGTCGTTCGTTGCCATATGCTCTACGGTAATCATTGCTGTGCCCGCCATATTAAAGTCGTTTTCGAGGTAACCCTGCCCCACCATCGACTCTAAATCATCCGGCAGATAGGTTAAGATATCGTAGTTTACATAGGTACCGATATAACCGATTGCCGCAGGAATCAGCAGTGCCACCGCCATAATAAGAATGAGCACCCTGCACTTTACAATCCACCTTGCAAGCCGTTCCAAATTCGTCATCTCCTCTGTTCTCTCTCTTTTAACGATGTTTGTGTCATAGAAAGTTTATTGTTTTAATGACTATTGGTCATTCATTGCTTACCATTATATTCAAGTTCTGACTATTAGTCAATCATTAAAGTGACCAACAGTCACTCTAATTCTGCGCAAATTTTTGTGTATTGACTACCAGTCATTATAATGCTATGCTTTTTATGAGAACAAAGTAAAGCGGAGATGATTGTAATGGCGCAGAGCATGAAGCAAAAAAAACAAGAAAAAAAACAAAGCCTTGTGGATGCATCATATGATTTGTTTTTGAGCAAAGGCTTTAACAAAACCTCTATTGATGAAATTGTAAAAAAGGCAAACGTTGCAAAGGGTACATTTTACCTTTATTTTAAGGATAAGTCGGATGTGATGGAGGATATTATGCTGCGCCTAAGCTGCCGTGTGCTTTGCGATGCATACAGCAGCATGAAAAAAAGCTCCACAGGCGATTTTGTGGAGGACATCATTGCAATTGTCGATTATATCATCGAATATTTTAAGAAAAACAAGCTTGTGCTCAAACTGGTGAAGAAGGATTTTTCATGGCCGCTCATCTGTGAGAAAATTTTTGATTCCGAGTATGGCGAAGTTAATAAAATATTGGAAGAGTGCTTTCAAAACCCCTACCTCGCAGAGCATAGTAATGATGATATCTTTAAGCTGCTTTTTGTGATAATCGAACTGTGCGGTTCTATCTGCTACACCTCCATCATCAATGAGCAGCCCGATACCATTGATAACATGAAGCCGTTTTTGTACAGAATCATTCGAAAAATACTAGAAGTGTAACTTAAAGCTGCATTTTAGAATGCAAGCACAAAAAACACAGGGTGCAAATTGCACCCTGTGTTTTTTATCTATGAAATATAAAATTGTACAAACAATATTTATTAATCCGCTTAGTCGGTGTAATTATCGAAGTAGCCCTGAATGAGCACAATGGGTGTGCCCTTGTCGCCGCTGCCGGTAGTGAGGTCGCACAGCGAACCAAGCAAGTCGGTAATGCGGCGGGGAGTGGTGCCCTGTGTCTCCATGCTGCCCTTAAGCGCAGCAGGCTTGTGTTTGATGTACTCTGAAATTGCGTCTTTGAGCGCGTCGCCAGAAAGATTTGCAAAGTTGTTATCTGCGAGGTATTTCAGCTTAACCTCGTTGGGGGTACCCATCAAGCCGTCGGTGAAAGCAGGTGAAACGACAGGGTCTGCCAGCTCCCAAATCTTACCCACGGGGTCTTTAAACGCGCCATCACCATAAACCATAACCTCAACATGCTTGCCGGTTGCCTGCTGAATGCGGGCCTGAACCTCGGTAACAAAATGCTCGCAATCGCGCGGGAACAGCTTTACCGATTCCTCCGTTGCCTTGTTAGAGCCCAACAGACCATAATCTGCGTTGTAGCCGCTACCGTTTACCGAAGCGGTCATAATCTCGTCCATACCCAGAACAATTTCACCACCGGCCGCTTTCAGCAGGCGTTTGGTGCGGGCACGGGTGTGGATATCGCAAGCCAAAACATTTTTGGTGTAGTTTAAAATAGTTTTTGGTGCATTGGCAAAGATAAACTCTACCTCGGCGCCTTCCTCGTGGCAGAGGCTTTTGTAGTACTCTACATAATCAACGCCGGTGAAGGTATGGGGATTGCTGCCAAATAGCTCGCGGTATTTTTCTTCAGAGAGCACGTCTGTCCAGGGGTTTACACCCTTCTCGTCGAGCAGGTCGAGGTCAACCAGATGATTGCCCACCTCATCGGAGGGGTAGCTCATCATAATGTAGACTTTTTTCGCGCCCCTAGCAAAGCCGCGCAGGCAAACTGCAAAGCGATTGCGGCTCATAATCGGGAACAGGACACCAAATTCACCGCTGGGAAATTTGGCTTTGATATCGGTAGCAATTGCATCAACCGTTGCATAGTTACCCTGTGCACGGGCAACAACCGCCTCGGTAACACCGATTACATCTTTGTCATGGATGGGGAAGTTCTCGTTTTTCGCAGCGCTCAAAACCGAGCTTGCCACGATATTTGCCAGATCGTCACCCTCACGAATGATGGGCGCTCTTACACCACGGGATACTGTACCAACTGTTCTTGACATATCCATTCCTCCAATTACGGCAAAATGCCGCTTACTATTTACCCCAAAACAGGGCAAACTATGTTTTGCAATTGTGCCCATTAGGTACGATTGCATTTTTCGGCCAAAATTATTATAATACAAATTAAGATATAAGTAAAATTAGTATTTGTCTTATTTATTATAAGTTGTACTAATATTCTGTGTTGGAGGTGCAATATGTTCATTAATTTGGAGCTGTACCGGGTATTTCGTGAGGTGGCAGGCAGCGGCAGCTTTTCTCAGGCGGCACGCAGTTTATTCATTACACAGTCGGCTGTGAGCCAGTCGGTTCAGCAGCTTGAGCGGCAACTGGGGCGTAAGCTGTTCACGCGCAGCCGGCGCGGTGTGACGCTTACGCCCGAGGGCACTATGCTGTACGAGCATGTCTCCTCGGCGCTCAGCATCATTGCGTCGGGTGAAGAAAAGCTGGAGCGTATGCGGCACTTACAGGCGGGTGAGCTTTCCATCGGCGCGGGTGATACCATTTCGGAGCACTACCTGCTGCCCTATCTTGAGCAGTTCCACAACCTCTACCCCGAAATACGGCTTAAGGTCATCAACCGCACCAGCGGGCAGGCGCTGGCACTGCTGAAATCGGGCTCCATCGACCTCGCGTTCGCCAACCTTCCGCTCGACGAACCGGATATTACGGTGCGAAAGTGTATGGAGGTAAATGATGTTTTTGTGGCATCGGATAAATTTTCTCATTTTAAGGGGCGAACGCTGGAAAGCTGGGAGCTGGCACAGTGCCATTTGATTATGCTGGAGCGCCTAAGCAACTCACGGCGGTTTGTCGACAACTTTTTTTTGCAAAATGGTGTACAGCTCGAGCCCGAAATTGAACTTGGTGCGCATGACCTCCTGCTCGAGTTTGCGCGCATCGGGTTGGGAATCTCCTGCGTAATTGAGGAGTTTTCCACCGAATATCTGCAAAGCGGCGAACTGTTCCTCCTCAAGCTGAAAAAACCTGTTCCGCCCCGCTCCATCGGGCTGTGCTCACTGGCGGGGGTATCCCCCTCATTTGCCGCCGAACGCTTTATGCAGCTGCTGCCCGCGGTGCCCTAAATGATAAAGCAGGCATGCAAGGCTGACCGCAATGGTAATGAGCTCGGCCACAGGTACCGCCAGCCAAACGCCTGTCATCTCAAAAAAGCGCGGCAGAATCAGCACCAGAGGTACCACTGCGGCAAACCCACGCAGCGCTGAGATGAGAAAAGCCTCCTTCGGTTTTGCAACGCAGGCAAAAAATGCAGACGCTACAATATTGATGCCCATAGCCAAAAACGCCGTAAAGTAGATGCGTATCCCCTGCTCGGCAATCGAAGCAAGCTGCGTATTGCCTTCACTGTTAAACACTGCAATAATGGGGTGTGCATACCATGTGCCAACCACGTAAAACAAAACACCAAACACTGCGGCAACACCGCCTGCGGCAAACAATACTTTTTTGATGTTTGCCGTATTTTTTTGCCCAAAATTCAGGCTGATAATGGGCTGAATGCCCTGTGCAATGCCTGTAAACATAGAAATACAAATCAGCGCAATATTGGTGATGATGCCATAGGCGCCTACGCCGACGTTGCCTGCTAAATCGAGAATAATAAAGTTGAACAGCAACATAATCAGCCCCGTGCTCACCTCGTTGATAAATGCAGGCACACCCGAGAGGGCGATATGGCGCAGTTCGAATAGCTTTAACCCGCAGCGATCTACGTAAAAATTGTTTTTCTTGCGGATAAAATGAAGCGACAGCACTCCCATGCCCAAGATAGGGGCAATCCCTGTTGCAAAAGCTGCGCCGAACATTCCCAGCCCGCAGGGATAGACAAATACATAATCCAGTATGATATTGCTGATACTTGCCAGCAGCATCGCCGCCATAGCGAGGTGCGGATTGTTATCGTTGCGCACAAAACACACCAAGATATTGTTTAAAATAAATGCGGTAGAAAACAACAAAATCGTTTTCAGGTAGATTTCTGCAAGGGAGGCAATCTCTTCAGACGCTCCGAGCGCCGTGACGATCTGCTGGGAAAAAAGCAGACCCACAACGGTGAAAAGGGCACTCGCAGCCAATGCCATATAGAGTACGTGCATAAAAATTTTCGTGCCATGCCAGCGATCGCCCTCCCCTATTGCAATGGAAAACCGCGTTGCCCCGCCAATGCCAAGCATAAGCCCCACACCGTTGATAACGCTGTATACCGGCAGCACCAGGTTCAGTGCCACCAGCCCGTTGCTGCCTACACCGTTTGCGACAAAAAAGGTATCTGCCAGAATGTAGAGCGAAAGCCCCAGCATGCTCAGCACATTGAGCGATACATAGCGCGCAAATATTTTGTAAATGTTCTGATTCGACATAAAATCCTCCTTAAAGCACAAAAAATCGCCAAGCCTGTCGTATCCACAGGCCTAACGATACTCAAAATTTTCTCTGATGCAGTTCAAAAACCCGGCGATTTTTAAACCAGAGACCTATTCGTTGTTTTGGTAATTAAAACACGAAGTGCCTAAAATAAAGCACAACTTGGACTATTATAGCATAACTATATTTTCTGTCAAGCACAAAAGTCAATCCAAATTAATGCATCTAAGCTTTTTTGAAAAAATCTTCAAATAGCGCATCTTGCTCGGGCAGATGGGTGACGTAAAAGCAATGCGCTGTCAATCAAACAAGCAGGGGACAGATTGAACTCTGCCCCCTGCCCTATTTTCGCGGTAAATTTTATTCTACACCCAGCACTTCTTTGTACATTTTAATATACTCGTTTGCTGATTTGCCCCAGCTGCAATCGCACTCAAGAGCGTGCTTTACCATCTGCTCCCACTCCGGCTTATCGTCAAATTTCTCTTTGCAGCGCACAATTGCACCGAGCATGTCGTGCGCGTTGTAGGTTTTAAACGTAAAGCCATTGCCCTCCTCCTCACCAAAATCGGTGATGGAATCCTTTAGTCCGCCCGTTTCACGTACAATGGGGATAGCACCGTAACGCAGTGCCAGCATCTGCGAAAGCCCACAGGGCTCGCTCTTGCTCGGCATCAGAAATGCGTCCGCACCCGCGTAAACCTGGCGCGCTGCCGCTGGAATAAACCCAAGCCTTACTGCTATTTGATCGGGGTTGCGTGCCTGCATTTCGGTAAAGAAGTTCTCGTACAGATAATCACCCGAGCCCAAAACCGCTATCTGAACATCCAGCTGCAATAAATCTTCCATAATGTATTTGATGAGATCAAGCCCCTTGTGTGCCACAAGACGCGACACAATACCGATAAGCATTTTGTCCTCTTCCACCGGCAGGCCAAACTCCCTTTGCAGCGCCGCTTTGTTCTGCTTTTTCAGTTCGGGCTCTGCGGCAGAGAAGTTTTGAATGATGTCGGGGTCGGTTTCGGGGTCGTAATTCTTAACATCAATGCCATTGAGAATGCCCCGCAGGCGGTGGCGCTTGTTGCGCAGCACAGGGTCAAGCCCATGCGAAAACCACGGGTCTAAAATCTCTTCGGCGTAAGTGGGGCTTACCGTTGTCACCATATCGGCCTGAATAATTGCGCCCTTCATATAGTTAACGCAGCCGTCGCACTCCACGACGGTAGAAGCATACTGGGGAATGCCCAGCAGGTCGGTGACAATGTCCATGCCATACTTACCCTGATATTGAATGTTGTGGATGGTAAACACCGTTTTGATGCGTTTGAACTTCGGGATGTTTCGGTAAAAAAGGTTGAGGTAAACCGGAACAAGTGCTGTCTGCCAATCGTTGCAATGGATGATTTCGGGGTCAAAGTCGATAAAATTGACCATTTCGAGGATAGCCTTTGCGAAGAACGCAAAGCGCTCACCGTCGTCGTAAAAGCCGTAAATGCCATTGCGTTTAAAGTAATATTCGTTGTCGAGGAAGTAGTATATAACGCCGTCTATGGTACATTCAAATACCCCGCAGTATTGCCTGCGCCATGCAAGCGCAACGGTGAAGTTTGTTACATACTTCATCTTGGCGCGAAGCTCGGGCGCAATGTCGCCATAAAGCGGCATTACCACACGGCAAGCATGCATGCGGTTGCGAATGGCCTTTGGCAAGCTGCCTGCTACATCTGCCAGCCCGCCCGATGCCATAAAGGGAAGCGCTTCGCTGGCTGCGTATAATATTTTCATACTGTTACCACCTCTTCTTTTCGTCAGTGTTCTCTTGCCTAACGGGTTAAACCAGGCTGCCCTTGGTGATGTAAATGGGATAAGTATCGTAACCTATCAAATTTCTGCCTGCGCGTACCGATACGTCCTTATCCATGATGACACATTCGATGTTTGCGTTTTCACCGATATCGCTACCCTGCATGATAATAGAATTTTTGACCTTCGCGCCCTTGCCTATCTTAACCCCACGAAACAGAATGGAGTTTTCGATTTCACCCTCAATGACGCAGCCATCTGCCACAAGGCTGTTGCCGGCTACGGCGCTAAGCCCGTATTTGGCAGGTGCTTCATCACGAACCTTGGTGTAAACCGGCTTGTCGGCGGGGAACAGCTCATGGATCACATCGTAGTTGAGCAAATCCATATTGGCTTTGTAATAAGTTTTCATACTGTTGATTTTAACTGAATAGCCCTTAAACTCATAACCTCGAATATCCAAATAATTGTGCTGGGCTACCAAAACGTCCTGCCGGAAGCTTTTTTTGTTGCGTGCCACTGCTTCGGTGATGATACGCTCGAGTTTTTTCTTCTCAATCACCGCAATATCGAGGTAACAGCAGCTGTTGCCGCTAAGCTCGGGGCTAAGCAGCACATCGTTCACTCTGCCGTTTTCATCAAACTTGAGCACTGTGGTATCGCTCGAACGGTCGAGCTTGCAGTGCTCCTGCTTATACACCAGTGTGATATCTGCCCCGGTTTCCCGGTGCTGCCTAAGTACATCTTTAAGGTTGATATTGCTGATGACATCACAGTCTGCCATCACAACATACTCGGCAGTACTTCGTCTAATATATTCTGCTATCCCTGCCAGTGCGTCCAGCCTGCCATGATAGATGCCGGAATGTGCACTGGAAAACGGCGGCAAAATGCACAGCCCGCCTCTTTTGCGCGCCAAATCCCAGTCTCTGCCGCTGCCCAGATGATCCATCAGCGATTGGTAGTTGCTTTTGGTAATAACGCCGATGTCCTCAATCCCCGAGTTTACGAGATTGGACAGCGTAAAATCAATGAGGCGGTAGCGCCCTCCAAAGGGCACAGAAGCCATTGTACGTTTATGCGTAATCTCGCCCATATATTCATCATGCATATTGGAAAACACAATTCCCAATACCTTTGATTGTTTCACAGCTTCATCCCTCCCCTTAAATATCGGTATCGATCATCGCTTTCGGTGCAATTACCGCACCGCTGCTGATGTTCACCTTACTGCCAATCACCGAGACGCCCCACTTGTCTTTATCCTCGCATTGCTCGGGGCGCATGCCCACCTTGGCACCTTCGCCGATAACCGCATCCTCGGCAACAATGGAATACTCCACCACTGCGCCGCGCTTAATTACCGCGCCCGGCATGATAATGCTGTCGCGCACCGTTGCGCCGTCCTCCACCTTGACACCTGCAAACAGCACCGAGAAATCTACAGTGCCCTCAATGTAGCAGCCCTCAGTGACGATGGAGTTTTCCACCACCGCGCCCTTTGCCACAAAATGCGGCGGCTTTACGGGGTTTCTGGCATAAATTTTCCACGAGGGGTCGTACAGGTCAAGCGGTACGTTGGGGTCGAGCAGATCCATGTTTGCCTCCCATAGGCTGTCAATCGTACCAACATCCTTCCAGTAGCCTTCAAAATTGTAGGCGAACATGCGTTGTCCGTCATCCAGCATTGCGGGCAGCACATCCTTGCCGAAATCTTTGTTGGAGCTTGGGTTTTCTTCGTCAAGCTCAAGGTACTTTTTCAGCTTATCCCATGTGAAAATGTAAATTCCCATAGAGGCCAGTGTGCTCTTTGGGTGTGCGGGTTTTTCTTCAAACTCGTAGATGCTGCCGTCGGGGTTGGTATTCATAATGCCAAAGCGCGAGGCCTCCTCTAACCCTACCTGCAGCACCGCAATGGTGCAGTCGGCCTGTTTTTCCTTGTGTGCATTGAGCATCTTGGCATAGTCCATCTTATAAATATGGTCGCCGGAGAGGATCAACACATACTCGGGGTCGTAACGCTCAATAAACTGGAGGTTTTGATAAATGGCATTTGCCGTACCCTTGTACCAGTCGGAGCCGGAGCTTTTTTGGTAGGGAGGCAGAACAAAAACACCTCCATTGAGCCGGTCAAGATCCCACGGCTGCCCGCTACCGATGTACTCGTTGAGCTCAAGCGGCTGGTACTGTGTCAGCACTCCCACCGTGTCGATGCCTGAATTCACACAGTTTGACAAGGGAAAATCGATGATGCGGTATTTCCCCCCAAAGGGGACGGCCGGCTTTGCCTGATTTTTGGTCAGCGTGTAGAGCCTGCTGCCCTGCCCGCCGGCAAGAAGCATGGCTACACATTCCTTTTTACGTGTCATTACTTTCTCTCCTATCCATGCATGGCATTTGCTGTGCTAATTTCTATCGTAACCTTTCGGTTCGTCTATTTTTTCTTTGCAGCTTTCTCTTTTTTTGCCGGCGGGTCCGCTTTCGCCGCGGCTTTTTTTCGCGCAGGTGCTTTTTTTATCGGCTTTTCGTTGGTCTGCTCTGCGGAACTCTGCTCATGGTCCTCTGCCTCGGGCACTTTTTTCGCCTCTACCTCAGTTTTTTTGTGTTCTCTTTTACCCGCTACAGGTTTAAAGAAAAGGCAGGACAGAGGCGGAACCTGAAGCTCAATCGACTGGTGAAAGTCGTGCATCTCAATATCCTCAACCCGTACCTTGCCGTTGAGTATGCCTGTACCGCCAAACGAAGTATCGTCGGTGCTGAGCACCTCTATGTATGCGGCTGCATCGGGCACGCCAATGCGGTAATCCTTTCTGCCCACAGGGCAGAAGTTGCACAGTACCACAACCTCATCGCCCTTCTCATCAATCCTGCGGAACGATACAATATTCTGCGCGTGGTCGTCGTGCGAAATCCATTTAAAGCCATCCCACGAATCTTCAATCTGCCACATACAGGCATTGTCGAGGTAAAAATGGTTGATTGCACGCACAAAATCGTGCATCTTTTGGTGCTTATCAAAATCGAACAGGCACCAGTCCAGCTCGGTTTGGTAGTTCCACTCGCTGAACTGAGCAAATTCCTGCCCCATAAACAACAGCTTTTTACCGGGGTGCGACATCATAAAGCCGAGAAACACACGCATGCCCGCAAACTTCTGGTCGTACTCGCCCGGCATTTTATTAATCAGCGAGCATTTGCCGTGCACCACCTCATCGTGCGATATAGGCAAAATAAAGTTCTCGGAAAACGCATAGAACATGCTGAACGTCAGCTTATCGTGATTGTAAGCGCGAAAAACGGGGTCGAGCGACGCATAGCTGAGCATATCGTTCATCCAGCCCATGTTCCACTTAAAGTTGAAGCCCAGCCCGCCCACTATCGGGGGCTTGGTGACCATTGGCCATGAAGTGGATTCCTCTGCGATCATCAGCGCCGAGGGGTGCTCGGTAAGTACCGCGCTGTTCAGCTTTCGCAAGAAAGCTACCGCCTCTAAATTCTCTTTGCCGCCTTTACTGTTGGGTGTCCACTGCCATTGTTCGCGGCCGTAGTCAAGATACAGCATCGAGGCCACCGCATCCACGCGAATGCCGTCAATATGGTATTTTTCTACCCAGAACATCGCCGATGAAACCAGAAACGATACAACCTCGTTTTTGCCGTAATCAAAAATGCGTGTGCCCCACTGCTCATGTTCTTTTTTCTGCGGGTCATCGTATTCATAGCAGCTGCTGCCGTCAAACTCGTATAAGCCGTTTTCATCCTTGGGAAAGTGCCCCGGCACCCAGTCCATAATCACACCGATACCCGCCTGGTGGCATTGGTCGACAAAGTTCATAAAATCCTTTGGTTGGCCATAACGCGAGGTTGGCGCGAAGTAGCCTGTAACCTGATACCCCCACGAGCCGTCATACGGGTACTCGGTAATCGGCATAATCTCAATGTGGGTGTATCCCATATCCTTAACATAGGGGATCAGCTCAGCTGCCAATTTACCGTAATCAAACAAATTTCCATCCTCATAGCGCCGCCATGAGCCAAGGTGCACTTCGTAAATGTTCATGGGCGAATGATACACATTAAAGCCCTGCTTTTTCTCAAACCATTCGCTGTCCTCCCAGCTATAGCCGGAAAGGTCGATGTATTTTGAAGCAGTTCCCGGGCGGGTTTCGGCATGGAATGCAAACGGGTCAGACTTATAAAGCTGCGTACCGTTCGCCGTGGTAATACAGAATTTGTAGTTGTCGAACGGCTTTATTCCGGCTGCAAATGCTTCCCATACGCCGCCGTCACTGATGAGCTTCATCGACGTTGCCTCGGGCTGCCACTCGTTGAAATCACCGACAACCGAAACAGCAGTTGCGGCAGGCGCCCATGTGCGGAACACAACCCCCTGTGCCCCGCCTTTTTTGTGCGGATGCGCACCGAAAAACTCGTACGCCTTATAGTTCGTCCCCTGATGGAACAGGTACAATGGCAGGTTGTCTTTTTTTGTAACTTTAACCATTGAAACTCCCCCCTATCCGTAACTCGTCGGCGCAGTATTTCTATACCAAACGCCACTAACTTGCCCGAGGGTGAACTGCCCTCGTTTTATTATCTAAATCATAGCACTAATTAAGGCTGTTTTCAAGTATTAATTGTGTAACACTGGTAAATTCAGTCTTGTTGTATTTGTTTAATTTGTATTGTTTGCACAATAATGTTGATACTTTCTAACAGTTTTGAAGAGCTGGCTGCTAAAAATTCGCACAAACCCTATCATAACAAAGTAGTGCTGTCGAAAACCTCAGAAACAGCAATGTGAAAAGTAACTTTTCTTCGCTAATCATGCCGTTTTCTTTGGTAAAAAGTACAAATATCAAATTGTATTTTTAGGTTGCTCCTTATTTTTCTGTCAAACCTTACAAACATGCGTTTTGGTTCTTGTAAAATACAGCCATTCAGAGTATTATGAACAGGCTATGTCAAAACCAAATTGCACGCTGTTGCGGTGATTTTGAAAAGCCGTTTACGTGGCAGTTGCCAAGGCCTGTTTTTCAATTACCGAAAAAAATTATCATAAACCAAAAGGATTGGTATCATGGAAATCGTACTTATCGTCATCAAACAAGTTGTAGTCATGTTTTTGCTGATGGGAATTGGCTTTTATACCGCAAAAACAAAAATGCTGACACAAGAATCGGCCCGCGCTTTTTCGGGGCTTTTGCTTACCGTTGTAATGCCCGCGCTGCTCATTCGCGCCTACCAGCAGGAGTTTACCTTGGATAAACTAAAGGGTCTGGCACTTGCGTTTGCGCTTGCCATTGTGTTTCATCTTATTGCAATTATTGTGAGCCATTCTTTGGTGAAGCAACGCGACGACAACAGCCACCGCGTTGAAATTCTGGCCGCGGTATATTCCAATTGCGGATTCATGGGAATACCGTTGCTCCAGGCAAGCCTCGGGGATGAAGGCGTATTTTACGGCGCAGCATTTATCGGTGTTTTTAATGTACTTGCCTGGACTCACGGCATTATGACGCTGACTGCGCAAAAGCGTATTAAGCCACGCAACCTGCTGGCAAACCCTGCAATAATCGGCCTTACACTCGGCCTTGTTTTGTTTGTAACCGGGCTGCGGTTGCCTGTTGTGCTGGATGAAACGATAGGCTTTGTCGCCAACCTCAACACCCCGCTCGCCATGATTATCACCGGCGTATTTCTTTCACAGGTAAACTTTAAGTCTGCTATCACCGATTCCAAAGTCTATTTTACCTCTATGATCCGATTAATTCTGCTGCCGCTGATTATGCTCATTCTGCTGAAGTGCCTGCCCATCTCTACCATGTTTCCCGGTGCTGATACGGTGGCCTTTTCGCACATCATCGCATGTGCATGCCCCGCCGCGGCAAACACGGTTCTGCTTACTTCGAAACTGGGCTACGACAGCACACATGGCGCAGAGATTTTGGCGGTATCTACCCTGTTCTCTATGCTGACGCTGCCTTTGTTCGTTTTGTTGTTTCATTCCATTCCGCCGCTGGTGTAGCAGCCTTAGCAGTAACTTAAAAAGGAACATTTTCACCCTAAACCAAGGTGAAAATGCTCCTTTTTTTAATTTCTATTTCCTTACAGGTAAAGCATATCCTTACTGATCTCCGATAGCTTGTTTGCCCCAGCCATTGCCATGGTTTCGGCAAGCTCGGTGCCTACCTTTTCGGTATATACCACAGCCCCCTGAGCACCACCGCCATACACAGCCGTAACATAAGGCCTACCGATGAGCACTGCGTCAGCACCCAGTGCAAGCACTTTAAATACATCCAGGCCGGTGCGAATGCCGCCGTCGATGAATATCTTCATTCTGCCGCCTACCGCCTGTGCAATAGAGGGGAGCACCTCAACGGTTGCGGGGGTTTGGTCGAGCACGCGCCCGCCGTGATTGGAAACCACAATACCGTATGCACCCGCCTCCAAAGCCTTCAGCGCACCTCGCACTGTCATAATGCCCTTAATAATCACCGGAAGCTTGGTGCTTGCGGTAATTTCTCGCAACTCCGCCACCGATTTTGGTGATACCGGGGTAGGCACGTTTTTGAGCAATGCCAAACCGGATGCATCGA
>NZ_DALZQO010000005.1:0-21317 GCF_032017025.1 Hydrogenoanaerobacterium sp. | reverse complement strand
ATCGGTAGCAATGGCGATAGCACCCGCTTGCTCCGCCTGCCTAATCTTCTCCTTTACCAGCTCTACATCCCACGGCTTAATGGTGGGCACACCAATGCCACCCGCCGCTTTGATGGATTCGAGAGCACCGCCGTATACCTGAGGGTTGATACCATCACCGGTAAATGCCGCAATGCCGGCATCCTTACAGCCTGCAACCAGCTCTATGTTATAGGTTACATCATCGTGCAGTTCGCCGTAGTGCAGCTTCATCGCGCCAATGGGTGCAGCGAACACAGGGTAGCGAAACGTTTTGCCGAACAACTCCACCGAGGTATCTACCGGCTCGTCCTCGAAAATAGTGTCAAGGTTAATCTTAATCTCCTGCAGCTTGGTGTAGTTGCGCTGGAACACCTCACCCGTACCTTTTGCACCCGGGCCGGGGATTTTTGTCTTACAAACAATGCCGTTGCACTCTTTGCAGGCATTGCAAAAGCCGCCCATATTTTTGCGGGCATTTTCCAGTATTTTCTGATAGGTCATGGCGATCCTCCTGATACATTTAAATTCATAATTTAATTATAACGCTTTGGCTGTGTTTTTTCCAGCCTAACAAAAAATCAATGTTTCTGCATTTGTACAAAAGCTACATTAGCCCTATTGACTTTGTAGTTTTTATACATTATACTAAAGCTGCAAGGAGGGTGCCCACTATGAACCAAACCAATTCCTGTATTGCCCGCGTAAAAAGTGAATACAACACCTTGCGCTCCTCTGAAAAAAAGGTGGCAGATTTTGTGTTGAAGAACAGCGGAGCCATTACATCGCTGTCGCTTTCTCAGCTTGCTGCGGGGGCGGGGGTAAGCGAGCCCTCGGTGATGCGTTTTGTCAAAAGCATTGGATTTACGGGTTATCGTGATTTTAAGCTAGCGCTTGCGGTAGAGTCTGGGCGGGAGGCAATTGACGATGAGCTGTTGGTCGACCTGCACATTAGCAAGGACGATAAGCTGGAGGACCTGCCCTCCAAGATGATTGCGATGACCACAAAAGCTTTGGAAGATACGCTTAAAATTATCGACCTTAACAGCTACAAGCGCGCCGTAACCACTATACTCGGCGCCAAGAGCATTGATATTTACGGCGTAGGCAATTCGGGCAGTGTTGCAAACGATATGATGAACCGTTTCCTCCGCCTTGGCATCCGCTGCCGCGCCCTCGCAGACAGTCACCTACAGCAGATTTGCGCCTGCCATCTGGAGGCGGGAGACCTCGCCATCGGCATATCGCATTCCGGCAGCACGATTGATACGGTAGACGCGCTGCGCATTGCGGGGCAATCGGGTGCACAAACCATGGCGATTACCAATTTTAAATCTTCGGTAATTACAAAGGTCGCCGACTTCTCACTGCTTACCGGTGATTTTGAAACCACATTTTACAGTGAAACCACGGTGTCTCGCATCTCGCAGCTCGCCCTGGTAGATATGCTGTACATGGGTGTACTGTTAAGCGATTACGACCTGTTTACCAAGCGCTTGGATAAACTGAATACCCAAGTCAGTCAAAAGGTTTATTAAATATACTATATATGGAGGTACCAATTATGTTAACAGCAAAAGACATCGCAGGTATGATTGACCATTCCCTGCTCAACCCCAGCTTTACCACCCAACAAATTCTGGAGGGCTGCCAGATTGCCCGTGAATACGACTGTGTAAGCGTCTGCGTGCGCCCCGCCGATGTTGCTCTGGCAAAAAAGGCACTGGAGGGCAGCAACGTGCTCACCACCACCGTCATTGGCTTTCCGCATGGCTCCAACAAAACCAGCGTCAAGGTTTTTGAAACCGAGGAGGCCATCAAAGACGGCGCCGTGGAACTGGATATGGTAATGAACATTGGGCGCTTTCTCTCGGGTGAGTACGATTTCGTCGAAGAGGACATTCGTGCAGTGTGCGACGCAGCTCACAAGCACGAGGGTGTTGAGGTAAAGGTGATTCTCGAAACTGCATATCTCACCGCAGAGCAGGTGGAGATTGCATCCAAGCTTGCCGACAAAGCGGGCTGTGATTATGTAAAAACCTCCACCGGCTACGCACCCGG
Source organism: Hydrogenoanaerobacterium sp. (assembly GCF_032017025.1). Classification (NCBI taxonomy): domain Bacteria; kingdom Bacillati; phylum Bacillota; class Clostridia; order Eubacteriales; family Oscillospiraceae; genus Hydrogenoanaerobacterium; species Hydrogenoanaerobacterium sp. The sequence goes on along the minus strand of NZ_DALZQO010000005.1, from coordinate 19,238 downwards.
CGGTGCAACCCCCACCAACCTAAAAATTATGCGTGCCGCAACACGCCCCAGTGTACGCATTAAAGCAGCCGGCGGTGTCCGTACACTGGATGCAGCTTTGGTGGTAAGAAAATGCGGTGGCTCCCGTTTTGGCTGTACCGCAACCAAAACAATTATGGAGGATGCATACCAAAGGGAAAAAGACGGCAGCTTGAAAGAACTCGATGATAATGCTATACTGGAAATCGCAGGAGCTCAATAATACTGCGTAGAACAGATAGTAGGGGTTTTTTCTTATGAAGATGTCGACAAAGGGACGATATGGGTTGCGGTTGATGCTAGATATTGCGCTGAACAGCGGTGAAAAGCCCGTTGCTTTAAAAGACGTGGCGGCACGGCAGGAAATCAGTGAAAAATATCTGGAGCAGATCATTATAAAGCTTTCGAAGGCGGAGCTGGTGCGCGGCACGCGCGGCGCACGAGGCGGCTACGTGCTGGCGCGTAAGCCGGAAGATATTTCGGTTGGCGATATTCTGCGTGTGGTGGAGGGAAATCTCTCTCCCGTTGACTGTGCAGAATGCTCAGGGCAGAGTATCTGCGCCCGTGCCGATAGCTGCATCACCATCGATCTATGGCGCGACATCAAGTTGGCCGTAGAGAGCGTAGTGGATAACCGCTCACTGGCAGATCTTACAGCCAGCTATCACCGGAAAAACCCGGAAAATAAATAGCTTTGTATCAAGAAAAGGCCACGAACACCAATGAGGTATTCGTGGCCTTTTTGGCTTTTCCGTGGCTTAAGCATTTTTGCTGCGGCGCAATGCCAGCAGCAGGTCGACCATGCGTCCATAGCTTTTAACCCCATCTGTCTGACTGTTGGCTTTAAGGTACGTATCGTTCACCGTGTTTGAAACAGCGCTGATGATGGTATCTTCAAACTGCAGCCAGTAGTAGTAATCGGCATCCAGATCGCGCGTAACGCCATCGTTGTAGGTAGCTTGCAGCTGCTGGTAAAGCTGCAAGTCCTGACGAAAAAGCTGATTACCCGCATACACCAGCGCCAACATGGTGCCGCTGTACTGAAACCGAATATCATCGGAGGCAAGGCACCCAAGATATGCGATAAAGTTTGCCTCGTCCTCCCGCATAAAGCCGCGCAAATGGGAAAGCTCGTGGCACATCGTGGCGGGTATGGTATACTCCGTTGCCGCCACATTCACATTCGCCTCCATCGTAAACGGGCTGTAAATGCCTGTTATCTCGGTGCGCGACATAAACGTGGAGAAAAGCACCTGTTTGGGGCGGGGGTAATAGCCCTTTAATACATCATATTCCTCTGCCAACGCTTTCATTGCTTGCCGCGCCTGCTCGGCAACAGGGCGGTACCCCTCGCCAAACACCCTGGTAACCCCGTTCGCATCCTCCTGCGATATTTGTGTGCGCAGCGTGTTCGCCTGCTGTGCAAGCTCGGTGCACAAGGCATACAGCTCTTCCACAGACGACGGCTGAATCGCCAGCCCACTGTAGTGGCTAAATGGGTAGCGATAGTAGTTTACCCCGCAAAGTACGGTAAAAATAAAATAAACTACGCTGACAACGCAAAACAAGTTGAGCGCTGCACGCTTTGTAATCTCCTCACGTTGCTCCTTATTTTTAGCAAGCTTATGTATTAATTTGCACAAAAATACAATTAGTATAAGAATAAGTGCAATAATTCCAAATTCCAGCAGTGAAAACGGCAACAAACCTGTCACCGCCGACATCGCCTGAGACATCCACCGGTAGATGCCCCGTGCGAATACCTGTTCCGCAACAGCGGGGACGCCTTTCGCCAGCAGCGTAATCAAAACCGAAATTGGCAGCAGCAACAGTAACCAGACGCGTCTTTGTTTGAGCAAATTGTTCATACGGTCCCCCCTAGCACTATAGCAGTACGATTGTTACACCGTGGTTCTGGCGGTTGTAGTCAATGTCACGCGCCATCTGTGGGCAGCGTTCCACAATTAGGCGAGCAGATGCGTCAAACGGTGAAAAATCCTCGCCCCGCACAAATGCCTTAATCTGCCCGGACGCACGCTTTTGCTGCAAGGTACGCTGTACATCGGTTTTGATTGCGCCGCCCTTGCCGCTGGAGCCGTAACCGTGAATCACCTTTGCCACAGTGTACCCCGCTGCCTTTGCACTGCGCAGCCCCTGGCTCAGCCTTGTTCGTGCCACATCCACGGTAGGCATACCGCTTTCTATGTTAATGACTTGACATCCCGCCATTGCAATTCCACCTTTCTGCTTCCTAGCTTTTATTATAGCATAGAAAGGCCCAAAATGTTGACCCAAAAGTGAAAAGGTGTATAAAAAAGACCATCCCCCTGCGGAGGATGGTCTTTTATCACGTTTAAGACTACGTCTTAGAAATACGTCGGTGTTACCGGCTTATTTCTCGTCTTTGATTGCAGCCTGAGCAGCAGCCAAACGAGCGATAGGAACGCGGAACGGTGAGCAGGAAACATAGGAGAGACCTGTTCTGTGGCAGAACTCAACGGACGAAGGATCGCCGCCGTGCTCGCCGCAAATGCCCAGTTTAATGTCGGGGCGGGCCTGTCTGCCAAGTTTCACAGCCGTCTCAACCAGCTTGCCTACGCCTTTTTGATCCAGACGAGCGAACGGATCCTGCTCGTAGATCTTCTTGTCGTAGTAAGAGCCGAGGAATGCGCCGGCATCGTCACGGCTAAAGCCGAAGGTCATCTGGGTGAGGTCGTTGGTGCCGAAGGAGAAGAAGTCAGCCTCTTTCGCGATCTCGTCTGCGGTGATGCAAGCACGTGGGATCTCGATCATGGTACCAACTTTGTAGTGGATATCAGAACCGGCAGCTGCAATTACAGCATCGGCTGTTTTCACTACAACTTCTTTTACATAAGCGAGCTCTTTGATTTCGCCAACCAGCGGAATCATGATCTCGGGAACAATTTTCCACTCGGGATGTTTTTTCTGAACGTTGATTGCAGCCTCGATAACAGCCTGTGTCTGCATCTCAGCAATTTCCGGATAGGAAACAGCCAGACGGCAGCCGCGGTGGCCCATCATCGGGTTAAACTCGTGCAGAGAAGAAATGGTAGCTTTGAGATCAGCAACCTCAAGACCCATCTCTTTTGCCAGTGCAACGATATCTGCCTCAGCGGTGGGCAGGAACTCATGCAGCGGAGGATCGAGGAAACGGATGGTTACAGGCATGCCCTGCATTGCCTCGTAGATGCCCTCGAAGTCGCCTCTCTGCATCGGCAGAAGTTTTGCCAAAGCGGTTCTTCTCTGTGTCTCGTTTTTAGAGACGATCATCTCTCTCATGGCAGGAATTCTGTCGCTGTCAAAGAACATGTGCTCGGTTCTTGTCAGACCAATGCCCTGTGCGCCAAACTTGATTGCCTGCATAGCGTCTGCCGGTGTGTCTGCGTTGGTGCGGACATCAAGGGTTCTGTACTGGTCAGCCCAGCCCATCAGGCGCTCAAAGTCACCGGAAATTGTAGCTTCAACAGTGGGGATAGCTTCACCATAGATGTTACCGGTAGAACCGTCGAGAGAAATGTAGTCGCCCTCGTTGTAGGTTTTGCCGTCGAGAGTAAAGCTTTTCGTCTCTTCGTTCATTTTGATCTCGCCGCAGCCAGATACACAGCAGGTACCCATACCACGAGCAACAACAGCAGCGTGAGAGGTCATACCGCCGCGAACGGTCAAAATACCCTGTGCAACGTGCATACCGGCAATGTCCTCAGGAGAGGTCTCGAGACGAGTAAGAATAACCTTCTCACCTTTTTCGTGCCACTCAACAGCGTCAGCAGCGGTGAATACAACGCGACCGCAAGCAGCGCCCGGAGAAGCAGGAAGAGCGGAACCGATGGGTTTCGCAGCCTTCAGTGCTTTTGCATCGAACTGAGGATGCAGCAGAGCGTCGAGCTGTTTCGGGTCAATCATCATAACTGCTTCTTTTTCGGAAATCTTTTTCTCGTCAACAAGGTCGCAAGCGATCTTCAAAGCAGCAGCAGCGGTACGTTTACCGTTTCTGGTTTGCAGCATATAGAGTTTTCTGTTTTCGATGGTGAACTCCATGTCCTGCATATCTCTGTAGTGGTTTTCCAGTCTGCCGCAAATCTCAACAAACTGCTCGTATGCCTCAGGCATAACATCCTTCAGGTGATCAATGGTTTCGGGTGTACGAACACCTGCAACAACGTCCTCGCCCTGTGCGTTCAGCAAAAATTCACCAAACAGTTTATTCTCGCCGGTTGCAGGGTTACGGGTAAACGCAACACCGGTACCGGAGTCATCGCCTGTGTTACCGAATACCATCATCTGAATGTTAACAGCGGTACCCCAAGAGGAAGGGATATCGTTCATTCTTCTGTAGTAGATTGCACGGGGGTTGTCCCAAGAACGGAAAACAGCCATGATAGCACCCATCAGCTGCTCTTTGGGGTCAGACGGGAAGTCAAAACCTTTTTTCGCTTTAAACTCAGCTTTGAACTGGTTTGCAAGCTCTTTCAGGTCCTCAGCGGTCAGGTCGGTATCCAGAGTCACGCCTTTTTTCTCTTTCATCTCGTCGATGAGCTCTTCGAAGTATTTTTTGCCGACTTCCATAACAACGTCAGAATACATCTGGATAAAACGACGGTAGGAATCGTAAGCAAAACGAGGGTTATTGGTTTTCTTCGCCATAACCTCAACAACCTCGTCGTTAAGACCAAGGTTCAAGATGGTGTCCATCATACCGGGCATAGAAGCTCTGGAGCCGGAACGAACGGAAACAAGCAGGGGGTCCTCCATATCGCCGAATTTTTTGCCTGCGATTTTCTCGAGTGCCTCCATGCTTTTGTAAATCTCAGCTTGGATCTCATCGTTGATCTTCTCGCCGTCAGCGTAATACTGTGTGCAAGCCTCTGTGGTTACTATGAAGCCCTGTGGAACCGGCATGCCAAGCTTTGTCATCTCTGCAAGGTTTGCGCCTTTACCGCCGAGGAGCTCTCTCATGGAGCCGTCGCCCTCGGAGAATAGGTATACGAATTTTTTTCCCATTGTAATCTACCTCCTGAATTTTATTTAACTATTTATATGAAAAATTTCAAACCCATAACAAAAAATGGGTTAAAATCTTTTTCCGCACAATGACATACACCTACTTATAAATAGGTGTATTCTAATTATAGCAAATCTTATAGGCATTTTCCACAGAAACTTCAAAAATTTTTGTATTTTCATTTATTTTAACAATATTCTGTGATTTAACCCGCAGACACTTGAAAATACTAATAAAAATTGCAATAATAAGGGTGGAAGCACATAGAATAAATTGACTGTTTCTTCCAAAAATAATCAGCTCGAAATTAAAAATTAACAAGGTGTGTGATATATTTGCAAAAGGTATGCGCGGTGGTATTGTGCGCAGGTGACGGAAAACGAATGAAATCTCAAAAGCCAAAGGTGCTGTGCGAAGTTTTGTTTCAGCCTATGGTGAACTGGATTGCAGATGCATTAAACGAAGCGGGAATCGGTGAGCTGTGCCTGGTTTGTTCGGATCAATCGGACGAGGTGCAAAAGGCCGTTCCCTCCGCTGAGATTGCCATTCAGTACGAGCGGCGCGGTACAGGCCACGCAGTCATGCAGGCGAAGGAGTTTTTAGCACGCCATAAGGGCGAGGACTGCATTGTGCTGTGCGGCGACGCACCGTTTATGAGCGCAGAGGTAATTTCACGCTCGTATCAGCACCACAAAAGCGGCGGCTATGCAATGACGGTTATCACGGCCGAGCTGCAAAACCCGTTTGGCTATGGGCGTATTGTACGTGACGCAATGAACGGCCACGTGAGTGGCATCGTGGAACAAACCGACACCGACAGCGCCACGGCACCGATTCGTGAGGTAAACTCGGGCGGCTATTGGTTTAATATCGATTTTTTGATGCAGGCGATGGAGAGTTTTACCACCAACAACAAGCAGGGTGAATATTACCTCACCGATTCCGTTTCGTATGCCTCCAAAAAAGGGCTGCCCATCGGCGGCTACAAGGCGGAAGACCCCGATGTCATTCTGGGCGCAAATGACCGTGCAGGGCTTTTACGCCTCAACGAGGTTGCCCGGATGAAAAATATCGATACCGCTCTGGCTGACGGCGTGGAACTTCTCTTGACAGACGGTGTTATAATAGCAAATGGTGTCCAAATCGGTGCTGATACCCGCATTCTGCCAAACACCATTCTGCGCGGCAGTGTCACCATCGGCAAGGGGTGTACCATTGGCCCCAATACTATGATTGAAAATTGCGTGATCGGCGACAACACCGTTATCAACGCCTCTCAGCTGTTTGACTCGGAGGTGGGCAGTGGTGTGCGCGTCGGTCCGTTCAGTTATGTCCGTCCCCACTGTAAAATTGAGGACAATGCCAAGATCGGCGATTTCGTCGAGCTGAAAAACTCCACCATCGGTGAAAAAACCTCCATCGCACATCTCTCCTACATCGGCGACACCGATTTGGGGCAGAATGTCAATATGGGCGGCGGAATTATCACCTGCAATTACGATGGTAAGCGCAAGCACCGCACCACCGTGGAGGACAATGCTTTTATCGGGTGCAACACCAATTTGGTTGCACCTGTTACGGTGGAGGAGGGCGCCTACGTCGCCGCGGGTTCCACCATCACCGAAAATGTACCCAAACATGCACTTTCCATCGCGCGTGCACGGCAGGTGAATAAAGAGAAGTGGAAGGGCATTGAATAGACGTTTGTTTTTGGCGTTATGAGCCAAAAGCCAAATAAAAAGAGGGAGAACACCAACATGAATCTTCACGGCAAGGATATTAAAATCTTCACGGCCAATTCCAACCCCCGCGTAGCTGAAGCCATTGCAAAGGGGCTCGGGCTGCCTTTGGGCAGATGTGATGTCGGCACCTTTTCGGATGGAGAAATTGCGGTTTCGATTCATGAATCGGTGCGCGGCTCGGACGTATTTGTGCTTCAATCCACCTGCCAGCCGGTCAACAACAACCTGATGGAGCTGCTGATCATGATTGATGCGTTCAAACGTGCATCGGCAGGGCGCATTACTGCGGTCATCCCCTATTACGGCTACGCCAGGCAGGACAGAAAGGCGAAATCGCGTGATCCAATCACCGCCAAGCTGGTAGCGGATATGATTGCCGCCGCGGGCGCCGACCGTGTGCTGACCATGGACCTTCATGCACCGCAGATTCAAGGCTTCTTTAATATTCCGGTGGATCATCTGCTGGGCGTGCCGCTGCTGGCACCCTATTATGTAGAGAAATACAAAGATAAAAAAGACGAGATTGTGGTGGTCTCACCCGACCTCGGCTCGGTAGGACGTGCACGCAAATTTGCCGAAAAGCTTGAAGCACCGCTTGCTATTATCGACAAGCGCCGCCCCAAAGCAAATGTGTGCGAAGTCATGAACATCATCGGCGATGTCAAGGGCAAAATTGCCATCATCGTGGACGATTTGATTGATACAGCGGGCACCCTGTGCAACGGTGCCGAAGCGGTTATGCAGGTGGGCGGCGCACGGCGCGTGTACGCCTGTGCAACGCACGGCGTGCTTTCGGGCCCTGCCATTGAGCGCATTGAAAAAAGCTGTATCAAGCGTATCGCAATTCTCGACACCATCCCCCTGCCGGAGGAGAAAAAAAGTGATAAAATTATTGTACTGCCTGTTGGCCCTGTATTCGCCGAGGCAATCGAGCGTATCTACGCCGACAAACCTATCTCCCCCCTCTTTGTTTAATCGCCCATACAACTACATATCAGCTACCAGACGGGTGGGGCAGCGCTGCTGTCCCGCCATTGTTTGCTGTTAGAGGAGGTCCCTTATGATTGATATTTTCGCACAACTGGACAAACTGAAAAAACATTCTGCCGGGGGGGCGCCTACTGGGCAGGTAGAATACATTGTGGTGGGGCTGGGAAACCCCGGTGCAAAGTACGAAAGCACCCGCCACAACGCCGGTTTTTTAGCGGTTGACCGCATTGCCCGCAAGCTGGGTTTTTCGGTTGACCGGCTGAAGTTCAAAAGCCTTACCGGCGAAGCCATGGTTGCAGGGCACCGTGTGCTGTTCCTCAAACCGTCCACCTTTATGAACAATTCGGGTGAGGCGGTGCGCGACGCAGCACAGTTTCATAAGGTGCCAAGTGAGCATATTATTGTACTGTTCGACGATATTTCACTGGATGTTGGCGGTGTGCGCATTCGCCGCAAAGGCAGCGACGGCGGGCACAACGGCATCAAAAATATCATCTATCTGCTGGGGAAAGACGATTTTCCCCGCATCAAGATTGGTGTTGGAAAAAAGCCACACCCCGACTACGACCTTGCCGACTGGGTGCTCAGCCGTTTTAGCGAAAAGGATTTTGAGGCACTCAACCCTATTTTTGACAATACATTGGACATGATAACAAAAATCATCGGGGGTCACATAGACACCGCGATGAACGACTATAATCGATAGGTGCATTATGATTCATCAAATTATTGCCTCAACAACTGAATACCGCCGCATGATGGACGATGTGCAAAGCGGCAGAGCCCCTGTGGAGATGACCGGGCTTTCGGGCATTCACAAGGCGGCTCTGGTTGCGACTGCATCAAATTCCTCGCCTGTGCTGGTGATTACCCCCGACGAAGCAGCGGGCAACCGCATGGTAGAGGACGTCAATGCATTTTTGCGCGCAGAGGACGCGGCGCTGCTGTTCCCCGCACGGGAGCTGGTGTTTCGTGATATTGAGGGCAGCAGCCGTGAATATGAGCACGCTCGCCTGAGCACGCTGGGTAAGATTATGCGCGGTGAGTGCCGTGTTGTAGTGGCAAGCATGGAAGCGGCGATGCAGTACATCCCGCCCGAGGCGGTACTCAAAGAGAACACCCTCACGCTCGAGGCGGGCGGCACCTATGATATTTCCGTTTTGGTGCAGCGTTTGGTGCATGCAGGCTACGAGCGGCGCGACCAGGTGGATGGAATTTGCCAGTTTGCACAGCGCGGCGGCATACTCGATTTCTTCCCGCCGGACAGCCCCTTCCCCCTGCGTGCCGAGTTCTGGGGGGATGAGATCGATACCATCTCGGCGTTTGACGTCGACACCCAGCGCCGCACCGATACGATGCACCGCGCGTTTATTACGCCTGCGCGCGAGGCGCTTTATAAAAGCGCCGACTGGCTGATCAAGCTGCTTAACGAAAAATCTACCGCTTTACGGGGTAAGGCCGGTGTTAAGGCAAAAGAGCTGATCGCCGCCGACATTGAGCGGCTGGATGCGGGGCTTTCGCTGAATAACCTCGATAAATATCTGCCGCTCATCTACCCCACGCCCGCAACGCTGTTTGATTATATGCGCCATGCCATGCTGTTTGTAAGCGAGCTGGTGACCGCACGTGAAACCGCCAAAAACAGCATGTGGCAGCTGTATGAGGACATCAGCCTGATGCTGGAGGAGGGCGTGCTGTTCAAAGGCTGCGACCGTTTCACCTTAGAGCCCGCCGACGTGCTTTCGGTGCTTGCGAAAAATGAGGCGGTACTGCTGGATAACTTTGCGCGCAGCGTACCCGACCTGCGTTTGGGCGACCTGATCAATGTAAACAGCATTGGGCTTTCGCCATGGAGCGGTGACCTTTCGCTGCTGTATGACGACCTCGACAGCTACCTTGACCGCGGCTACTGCTGTGTGGTGCTTGCGGGCACTGCCAAGGCTGCCGCGGCTTTAAAGGATGATTTGACCCAGCACAAGCTTCTGCCCACCATTGTAACAGAGGTAAGTGAATTCAGCCCCTCGTCGGTTTACATTGTAGAGGGCAGCTTGTCGAGCGGCTTGGAGCTGCCCGATAGCCGTTTTGCGCTGATTGCACACACCAAGGCAGGGGTAAGCCCACTTTCAGCACGCAAACGGCGCAAAAAAAAGGCGGGCGAGCACATCCGCAGCCTAAGCGACCTTTCGGTGGGCGACCTTGTGGTGCACACGGCACACGGAATCGGCGTGTTCGAGGGCATTATCAAGCGCGAAATCCACGGCGTTACCAAAGATTACATCAAGATTCGCTACGCGGGTACCGACGCGCTATTCGTACCCGTTACGCAGCTCGATCTTGTTTCGAAATACATCGGACCAAAAGAGGACGGCACCGTTAGGCTGAACAAGCTAAACTCGGTGGAGTGGCAAAACACCCGCAAGCGCGTTAAAGCGGCGGTTGCCGATATGGCTAAAGAGCTGATTGCGCTTTACGCACAGCGCATGGCGGTAAAGGGCTACTCGTTCTCAGAAGATACCGAATGGCAGCGCGAATTTGAAGAGCGCTTCCCCTACAACGAAACCGACGATCAGCTGCGCTGCATTGAGGAGATCAAGCACGATATGGAAAGCACCATACCAATGGACCGCCTGCTTTGCGGTGACGTGGGTTTTGGCAAAACCGAGGTTGCACTGCGCGGTGCATTCAAATGCGTCATGGACGCAAAGCAATGCGCGGTGCTGGTGCCCACCACCATTCTTGCGTGGCAGCACTACAAAACCTTTGTTGACCGCATGCAGGGCTACCCTATCAACATCGAGCTGCTCTCGCGCTTTCGTACCCCCAAGCAGCAGGAGGAGACCATCCGCAAGCTGCGGCGCGGCGAGGTGGATATTGTCATTGGTACACACCGCCTGCTGCAAAAGGACGTTACGTTTAAAGACCTCGGCCTGTGTATCATCGACGAGGAGCAGCGCTTTGGTGTAGCGCATAAGGAACGCTTTAAAGAGCTGCGCAACAACGTAGATGTGCTGACCCTTTCGGCAACACCCATTCCGCGCACGTTGAATATGGCAATGAGCGGCATACGCGATATGTCTACCATTGAGGAATCGCCGCAAGACCGGCACCCCGTGCAAACCTATGTGATTGAGCACGACTACGGCATTGTCGCCGAGGCACTGAAGAAAGAGCTGCGGCGCGGCGGGCAGGCGTTTTACCTGCACAACCGCGTGGAATCCATCGACAGCTGCGCGTATAAGCTGGCACAGCTGGTGCCCGACGCACGCATTGTCACCGCGCATGGCAAAATGAGCGAGGAACAGCTCAGCGACGTGTGGCAGCAGCTGATTGACCATGATATTGATATTTTGGTATGCACCACGATTATAGAAACGGGCGTGGATGTACCAAACTGCAATACGCTGATTATTGAGGATGCCGACCGCTTTGGTTTGTCGCAGCTCTATCAGCTGCGCGGGCGTGTGGGGCGCAGCAACCGCCGCGCCTATGCCTACCTCACCTTCAAGCGCGGCAAGGCGCTCACCGACATCGCCGTCAAACGGCTTTCCGCCATCAAGGAGTTTACTACCTTCGGCTCGGGCTTTCGCATTGCCATGCGCGACCTTGAAATTCGAGGTGCGGGCAACATTTTGGGCGCAAACCAGCATGGGCATATGGAGGCGGTGGGTTATGATATGTACCTCAAACTGCTTTCGCAGGCAGTTGTAGAGCAGCGCGGCGAAGCGCCCGAAGTTTCCAGCGACGAGTGCCTCATCGATATCCGCATCGGCGCGCATATCCCCGAAAATTACATCGACAACCTCACACAGCGCATCGATATTTACAAGAAAATTGCCGCAATTCAAACCGAAGAGGACAGCATGGATGTGACCGACGAACTGATTGACCGCTTCGGCGACCCACCGGAAGCCGTTAAGGGGCTGATCGATGTCGCACTCATCCGCAACATTGCGGCGCGCAACCATATCTACGAAATTTCGCAGAAGAACGAGAGCATGGTGTTCTACCCCACCCAGCTTGATTTGAAAAAGATGTCGAGCCTCGCGGCTTTGATGCGCAGCAAGGTAAACATCAATGCAGGCACCAAGCCTTCTATCACGGTGAAAATGTCGAAAAACGAAAAGCCTATCGACATTATCAGAACCACACTTTATGCATTAAGCAAGGAATAGTGAGCTGAAGCATTCGATAAAATGGCACTAAAAGCCGGTTGCCTCATGAGTGATTTGTTATTATTCGAGCATAGATAGAGCGGTAAACCGGTGTTTCGGGACGATATTTTTTATGGAGGTTTCGTATGGATGTTAAAATAAGGCAGGAAAAAGATTCTGACATGGATGAAGTTTACCACGTGGTAAAAGCGGCATTCGAAAATGCCCCGCACACCGACCACGACGAGCACAATTTAGTAAACAGGTTGAGGAAGAGCTCTGCATTTATCGCCGAGCTGTCGCTTGTAGCGGAATATGAAAGAGAAATTGTTGGTTATATTCTGTTTACAAAAATTAAAATTGGTACCTCTATTTTGCTTGCACTCGCTCCGGTGGCTGTTTTACCCGCAGTGCAAAGCAAAGGGATAGGCGGACAGCTGATACGAAAAGGGCATGAAATTGCCTGCGCCCTTGGGTACAATGGCTGTATCGTGTTGGGGCACGCCGAATATTACCCCAAGTTTGGTTACAAAAATGCGAGCTTTTTCCATATTAAAGCACCGTTTGAGGTGCCTGATGATAATTTTATGGCAGTGGAGTTTAAAAAAGATGGGCTTGCCAATATACAGGGCAGCGTAGAGTATGCGAAAGAGTTTTTTGAAGCATAGTTTGCTCTAAGTTATTGCACAAAAAAGATTGAGCATGTAAAAACCCCGCCGTACAGCAAAGTACGGCGGGGTTTTGCTTCCCTCAACGGATAAGACAGGATGGGGGGCGACGGAACAACTGCTTTTTGAGGAATAACAGGGTTCTCCCCCCACCGCTCATCCGCGAGGCAACAAAAAGTGCTGTATGGAGATTTGTTCCATACAACACTAAAAATCAAGTGCAAAATGCATTTATGCGCTTTACAAGGCGTGCTTGTTCGGCGTATAATAGGTATGCAAATGTGCGGCTTGCCGTTGTGTATGGAGGTACTGCTCCGTATGCAGGGTACAGGATGTTCCTGCATCCTGTACCTGCTTTGCACTTAAGTGCCTCTGACAGTATTATATTGCTAAATTAAGGAAAATGCAATGATAATTTTGTATTTTCCTTGTTTTATTGTTCAAGATATGTCTATAGACTTTTAGGACAAAAATGTGTATAATTTGAAGGTATGCCAACAATCTACCCTTATATGAAATATCAGGAGGAAGTTGAATGAAACTGAAAAAACTTACAGCGGCTGTGCTTGCTGTAATGATGGTGCTCTCGCTGAGCGCGTGCGCATCTGAAAATGTGAAATGGATTGCAACCAATAACGGTAAACAGGTTCCCTCCGGCATCTACCTCACCTATATGCTCAACGCCTATTCGCAGGCTACCGGCAAGGTTGCCGATCAGGATAAAGACGTGATGAAGCAGGAGATTGACGGTGTTCCCGCTGCACAGTGGATTCAGAACAAAACCGATGAAAGCTTTAAACGCCACATTGCCATTGAGAACCAGGCTGCTGAGCAGGGCATTGTCATCAGCGACATTGAGCGCGCGTATATTGACCAGCAGATTGGCTACCAGTGGCAGTTTATGGGCGCTATGTATGAGAAAAACGGCATCAGCTACGATAGCTACGCGGCGGTTTCTCAAAATGCTTACCTCGAAAACATGCTGTTTGAGGCACAGTACGGCGCAAAAGGCAAAACCCCTATCCCCGACGCCGATATTCTCAAAGCGTTTCAGGACGGTTATTACAAAACCCTGTACGTCTCGATGAGCCTGCTCGACAACGAGGGCAAAGAGAAGGATGAAGCAGGTAAAAAAGCGGTTATTGATAAAGCCAACGAGGTCTACACAAAAGCAACCGCCGAGGGCGCAAACTACAGCGATGTCATCCTCGCCTATGAAAAAGAGCAGGCTGTTGCAAAGGGCGAAGAGGAAAGCTCTGTGCATGAGCACACCGAAAGCTCTCATGTCAGCTTTATTCCCAAAGACAGCACCGGCTACGATGCAGATTTCTTAAAGCAGATCGGCGAGATGAAAAATGATGATATCCGCGTTATTACCACAAGCAGCACCGTTTATGTGCTGAAAAAGCTGGACATCACCGAGAACCCATTGGATGTAGAAAGCTACCGCACCACTGTGATGAAAACACTCAAGGGCGAAGAGTACAACAACACCATCCTCGGCTGGGTAGATGCTGTCACCGTGGATTACAACCCCGAGGCGAAAAAGCTCTACACACCCAACAAGCTGAAATTCTAGCGGACATCGTCCGCCGGAAAGCCGAACATGGCACTGAGGTTGCACAATATCGTACCCCTCGAAGCCAATTTTAAAAATACATTTCGCAGTTACAACCGCGCGGCACAGAGCCGCGCGGTTTTTGTTTGCACAAAGATGTTTGGACGTTCGTCATTTCGCCACTGCAGTGGCGAGTACCACTTCTTTTATCAAACCACAAAAGAAGTGTGCCAAGAAAAAGGTTTTCAAGCTACGAAAGCTGTGTCGCGCCCATGCGCGACTATCTCAATGAAACCCCTTTTTAGGAAAGGGGTTTCAAACTTCCCCAAATCTTTTCAATCGTATTCGGTTGTCGCCATGCAGAATGCGTTATTCTGCATGGGCGCGTCTATTATGCGGGGTGTGCTGAATCGTCACTTCAACACACCCCGCAGCGGATAATATCAAGCGATAACCGAATACGGCATAAGTTGTGCTTGAATTGGTGTATTTCATTTGCTATAGTAGCAATATACAGATTATTAATATAATATGAGGAGGGGAAAGCAAATGCGTATTGAGCACGGCAATTCTTACCGTTATGTTGTTGACCAGAATATGGCCAAGCTGCATGAAAAAGCAAAAGGGGAGGTTGTTCTTCCAGCAGTGAAAAAACAGCAACCAGCCGAAGTAACTATGGAAGAACGGCAAAACGAAAAAGAAGCGTATCTGGCGGCAATGGGCCTGCAAGTGGAAACCTCCGGCGAGCAGATGAAAGCAGAAAAAGAAAAACTGAAAATTCTGCTGACATGCTTAGAGATTTCAAGGCGGCTTGCAGGGGGTGACAAAGTTCCACCGGCAGACCATCGGTATTTGATGAAACATGATGCAGGGCTTTATGCTAGGTCAGTTATGATGCGCTTCCCCAAAAGCAACCCTCATGAGTATAAACGGCTTTCTAAAGAGGATGAGTGCCAAGACAAGCTGCAAATCAGCATGGCAGATGAGGCTGCATGCCTTGAATGGTTAAGGGATGCTTCGGTACCGGCAGGTGGCGCTGTGCTTGATGTAAACGTGTAAGATACGGTTTGCCCTGCATTGGTATTCAAACAAAAGTATGTTATGAGCATAAAGCAAAGGCTGGTATCGATTTGATCGATACCAGCCTTTTAAAGCTTTTTATGCGAAGCACACAATGCGAAGTGGCTCTTTTTTAGCTGTATAGTTTCTGCATCAGCTCTTTGGTGCTTTGCGTAAACGTAAAACTGTCGCCCGATGCATTAAAGGTGCCGCGCACCAGTACTGTAAGCGCCTTTTTACCCGAAAGCTTGGCGAGAAAACGGAGCGCCTCCTTACGGCTATCGTAATCTCCAAAGGAAAGATCGGTATCGGTAAGGTTAATTACTTTGCGAAACAGTTCATCTGCCTGCGGCGAAAGCACCGTTTCAAGGCGGTCGTCAATGTAATGTGCCAGCAAATCGCTCGATGCCGAGCCGCGCTTATGTTGGTCTCCATAATTGGGAAACCGCAGGATATCATAAAGCTTTTGTCCATCTACCATTTGCCGCCCTTTTGCAAGGCTGATGGAAATATTGTCATTTTTATACACCAGCGCCTCGGGTAGCTCGTATTCCACAAAGCCAATCATATCCACCGCGCGGATGAGATTTTCGGCGGTGAACGACACATAGCGGTCTACCGTAATGCCCATCATTTCGCCCAGCCCCTGCTTTACCGCTTTTGCACCGCTAGTGGTATACAGCTCGGCAAGCGTGGCGCTTTTACCATTGTAATGCACTACCGTCTGTGCAGGCAGCGTGGCTACCGGCAACTCTCCGCTCTCTACGTCCAGCCTTATGAGATAAAAGTAGTTTGGCGGCACTGCCTCGCTGTCTCTGCCAATCAGCAGTACAGTGAGGTTATCCTCTGCCTTTGGCAGATAGTAGTCATCTAAATCGGCCTGTGATGTGTTTTGCTGTGTAGGACCTTTCGTTTGCAATGTCATCACTGCCACCACTGCCAGCATCATCAGTACCAGAAAAGCCACGGCAAACGTTACCACAAAATATTTGGTTCTTTCGAAGCTGCGGTCCTTCACCTGCCCATCACCTCCCACATACAAACTATAGCATGGACAATGAGAGGACGAAAAATACAGCCGGTTTGTGTTTTTACAGGTAAATGTTGCTTTGCAGGATTTGCATGATGGAATTGCATGATTGCCTTATTTATGATAATATGAACTAAAGAGAGAATGAAAGACGGAGGAACACCTATGGTAACTTTAAGTAAAACCGGAGTTTATTTGATAGACGGGCATAAAATAATACCTGAAGATGACGCAAAGGGCATTGCCATACCGTTTGACAGAACAGCAGGCGACGCATCAGCAAAGGATGCAGCCCGAAAAGGCACCATGGCATACCGCATTATGCAGCAGCATAACACTGCCGATAATATGGATAAACTAAAGATAAAATTTGACGCAATGACCAGCCATGACATCACTTATGTGGGCATTGTACAGACGGCACGCGCATCGGGGCTTGAGAAGTTCCCCATCCCCTACGTGCTTACCAACTGCCACAACAGCCTTTGTGCCGTTGGCGGTACCATCAATGAGGATGACCACATGTTCGGGCTTTCTGCCGCAAAAAAATACGGCGGCATCTATGTACCCGCGCATCAGGCGGTCATCCATTCGTATATGCGCGAAATGATGAGCGGCTGCGGCAAAATGATTTTGGGCAGCGACAGCCACACCCGCTACGGTGCACTGGGCACTATGGCAATCGGCGAAGGCGGCCCCGAGCTGGTAAAACAGCTGCTGGGCAAAACCTATGACATCAACTGCCCCGAGGTAGTGGCAGTTTACTTAACCGGCAAGCCCGACCCGCGCGTTGGCCCGCAGGATGTAGCGCTTGCCATTATTGGGGCAGTATTTAAAAACGGTTATGTAAAAAATAAGGTGATGGAGTTTGTTGGTGACGGCATACAGAACCTGAATGTAGAGTACCGCAATGGTATTGATGTTATGACCACCGAGACCACCTGCCTTTCTTCCATTTGGGCGACCGATGAAAAGGTGCGCGAATACTTTGCCGTGCACGGCAGACCGTCTGAATACCAAGAGCTTAAACCCCATGCTGTGGCGTACTACGACGGGCTGATTACGGTTGATCTTTCGGCGGTGAAGCCGATGATTGCCATGCCGTTCCACCCAAGCAACACCTACACCATTGAGGAACTGAACGCAAACCTCGGCGACATTCTGCGCGAGGTAGAGCGTATGGGTACCGAACAGCTGGATTCACCCAACGTGCAGTTTAAGCTGACCGATAAGATTGTAAACGGCAAACTGAAGGTTGACCAAGGTATTATTGCAGGCTGCGCGGGCGGTACTTACGACAACCTGATTGACGCTGCGGATATTATTGGCGGGCACTCGATCGGTAGCGACGAGTTTGCAATGAGCGTTTACCCCGGCAGCCAACCAATTTATCTGGAGCTGGTTCGCAACGGCAGTATCGCAACATTTATGGAGGCGGGCATCACCGTCAAAACAGCGTTCTGCGGCCCCTGTTTTGGTGCGGGCGACGTTCCGGCAAACGGCGCGCTCAGCATCCGCCATACCACCCGTAACTTCCCCAGCCGCGAGGGCAGCAAGCCCGGCAACAATCAGATTGCGTCGGTTGCACTGATGGACGCCCGCTCAATTGCGGCTACCGCGGTGAACGGCGGCTACCTCACCCCCGCTACTGACCTTGATGTAACCTTCCGCAAGCCTGTTTACCACTTTAACCGTACCGTATACCAGAACCGTGTGCACGACAGCTACGGAAAAGGAAACGACCTGCTGGATTTGAAATTTGGCCCCAATATTGCAGACTGGCCTCAGATGTCCCCGCTCACCGATGATTTAATTTTGAAGGTGGTATCGGAGATTCACGACCCTGTCACCACCACCGACGAGCTGATTCCGTCGGGTGAGACTTCGAGCTACCGCTCTAACCCGCTTAAGCTGGCAGAGTTTGCACTTTCGCGCAAAGACCCCGCCTATGTGGGCAGAGCCAAAGAGGTGCAAAAAGCAGAGGCTGCGCGCCTTGCAGGGGGCGACCCTGTCGCTGCATTCCCCGAGCTTGCACAGGCGGTGAAAGCATTTACCGAAATCAAACCCATCGATACCATGAACACCGGCATCGGCAGTGTAATCTTCGCGGTGAAGCCGGGTGACGGCAGTGCACGTGAGCAAGCGGCAAGCTGCCAAAAGGTGCTGGGCGGCTGGGCAAACATTGCCAACGAGTACGCCACCAAGCGTTACCGCAGCAACCTAATCAACTGGGGCATGCTGCCATTCTTAATTGAGCAAGGCACCCTGCCGTTTAAAAACCTCGATTATATCTTTATTCCCGGCATCCGCAAAGCGGTGGAAGAAGAAGCTGAGAACATTACCGCTTATGCCGCAAGCGGCGGCAAGCTTGCAATGTTTCATCTTACCCTCGGTCAGCTTACCGATGACGAGCGCAAAATTATTCTTTCCGGCTGCCTGATCAACTACTACCGCGGTTAGCGAGGTTGCGTCTGACGACAAATTATCCTTTTCAAAGAACGATGAGCCTAAAACTCATCGTTCTTTTTCGTTGCATGCTGCTTTTACCTCTGACCTGCCGAGTGTACTTTGCATAGAATAGTACGAGGTGAAAACAGATGCGAACACCAAATAAGATTTGCGAAGATACACTATGCGCAATTTTTCTGCCGCGCGCCAGGGAAGAAGTTTGCCGGTTTTACAAGGATTTTTTAACGGTAAAACCCGTTGTTGTGATTGACTGCATGAAGCTTGTAAACATGCGGCACTCCCCCAGCGAAGGCTCTAAATTCATACTCGATTTTGACATACATCCTCACATCGGGCGGCAGGTGATCATTGCGGTTAATCGCATGACGGTATGTATCAACACATGTGACGGCGAAGTCAGCATTATTTCGTTCCGGCAGCTGCGTAGTTTTCCCGTGCCGGAGCATTTATGGGACGTTGTTTGCCAGCCCTTTTAAAGTCAAGACCACCCCTAAAAGGGGTGGCTTGCACGAGCCCTATAAGGGCTTAAT
>NZ_DALZQO010000004.1:118473-139087 GCF_032017025.1 Hydrogenoanaerobacterium sp. | reverse complement strand
GGTACTTGCCGTTTGGCAAATATGTTTTATTACATCGGAAACGGTCTTTGCGTGCTTTAGCACGCAAACTTGCGCATGGCGCAAGTGCAAAACTGTGTTTTAAGACCGGTTTATGATATAATAGTCAGAGATAATCCACGTGCAATAAGGTGGATTTTTAACAATACATGATAAGCAAGAAATATATTTTAAGCAGGTTCAGTCACCAATTTTACCCCTGCAAAAGCCGTACAGGAGGAATAGTATGCTACAATTTGTTATAGGAACAACCGGCAGCGGCAAAACGACCCTGTTGCGCGAAAAAATCTGTGAGGATGTGCGTGCAGGGGGACGAGCGATTGTTGTAGTGCCCGAACAGCATTCCTTCGAGACCGAAAAAACCCTGTATGAAATGCTTGGCGCGCGGCGAGCAATTGATGTAGAGGTACTCAGCTTTACACGATTGTGCAACCGCATTTTTCGGCAATACGGCGGGCTTGCGGGTGACTATATCGACGACAGTGCGCGCCTGCTGCTGATGAGCCTTGCCATGGGTGAGCTGGCGGATACTCTCGAACTCTACTCAAACAAAATTAACCACATCGGCTTTGTCGAAACCATGGTTTCACAAATCAGTGAGTTCAAAAATGCCGGGATCTCACCCGAACAGCTGGAGCAATTTGCCCAAAGTGCGGGGGATGAGGGACTTTCGAAAAAATCAGAGGAACTCACCTCTATCTACCGCGTATATCAGGCGATGATCGACCGCAGCTACAAGGATGCGGAGGACGACGTCACACGCGCCTGCGGCTACCTTGAAAGTGAGCCGTTCTTCGCCGATTACAGCGTTTATATCGACTCGTTCAAGTCGTTCACAGCGGGCGAACACCAAATGCTCGATCATATTATCACACAGTCGCCCAAAGTCACCGTTACCCTGTGTACCGATACACTGGAGGAATCGGAAAATGGCTTAGGGTTATTTTCTTTGGTGAAAAAAACAGCATCACGCCTGCGGCGCATTGGGAAAAACAATGGCATACAGGAACTGCCGCCTGTTGTTTTAAACCGTCACCACCGCTACCAAAGCGATGACCTTGCACACCTGGAGCAAAATATCTTTCGCTCACATGCTCACTCGTACGATAAACCTTGCGAAAACGTCCGGCTGGTCGAAGCGCAAAACCAATACGATGAGGTGGAGTATGTCGCCGCGTCGATCCGTGAAGCCGTTCGTCAAAACGGCATCCGTTACCGCGATGTCGCCATAATCGGGCGCGATCTTTCCGCCTATGCACAGGCCTTCCAAAGCATTTTTGAACGCTACGAAATCCCATATTTTATGGATATCCGTGAAGACATCACCGGAAAGCCGCTTACCGCTGCCATTTTGCATGCGGTTGATGCGGTACGCCGTAATTTTGATACCGACGAGATCTTAGCGTTGCTCAAAACCGCATTGCTGGGTGTTTCGCCACAGCAGATTGGCGAGCTCGAAAATTACTGCTTTACCTGGGATGTTAAGGGCAGCACGTGGCGGCAGGATTTTAAGATGAATCCGTCGGGCTATGGCGAACCCAGTAAATATGATATGGAGTTGCTTGCAAGGCTCAATGAGCTTCGCGTGCAGGTCATTGCCCCGCTGGAGGAGCTGTATGATGCGGTGCAGCGCTGCAACGGTGCGGGCTTTGCCGTGGCGGTGTTCCGCTATCTCGAACGCTCCGGTATTTTAAGCAGGCTGCGTCAAACCGAAGAAAACGACATGGTTGCTGTCGATTGTACCCAGCTTTACGATACAGTCGTTGACCTGCTGGATCAATTTGCCGCCGCACTTGGCGAAGCAAACCTTACACTACAGCAGTTTGCCGAGCTGCTTCGCATGGTGCTCTGTTCGGTGGATATCGGCAGTATTCCGCAGACCCTTGATCAGGTTACTATTGGCTCTGCCGACCGTGTTCGTCTTTCATCCCCAAAACTCACTTTTTTGGTGGGAGCAAACGAGGGGATTTTTCCTGCGGTATACAAATCGGGCGGCATTTTTTCCGATGCTGAGCGCGAACAGATGATTAACAGCGGACTTGAAATCTCCGATACCGCCGAGAGCAAATCGCTCGATGAAACCTATTGCGCCTATGCGGCGCTATGCAGTGCATCGCAGCAGCTTACAGTGTGCTACTCCTGCTCCACGCTCAAGGGTGAGAGCTTATACCCCTCTGTCATTGTCAAGGGGCTGCGTTCGGTACTGCCCTTTGCCGCCAAAATTTCCACCGATGAGCAGGACCGCATGGTTTATATCCACAACAATAAAACCGCGTTTGACGTGTTTTGCGGCAACCTGCGGCAGGATAACCAGTTTACCGCATCACTCAAAGCATACCTTGAAGAACAGGGGCTTGGTGAGCGTACAGAGCGGCTGCTGAATCCAGTTAAAGCCAGCGAATATCAGCTGAAAAGCAGCGACACCATTTTAAAACTTTATGGCAGCGATATGAGCCTTTCCGCTTCGCGGCTCGACCAGTTTTACCAGTGCAAGCTGGCGTATTTTTGCCGCTACGGGTTAAGTGTTTGCCCGCGCCACCGTGCCGAGCTTTCGCCGATGGAATCGGGCACGCTGGTGCATTTTGTGCTGCAAGCTCTGCTCTCGCGCTACGATGACATCTGTGCCGCGGTACAAAATGAAGACAAGCTGCGCGCAGATATCCACGAGCTTCTGTGGCAGTATGTCGATGAAAAAATGGGAGGGAAAGAGAGCAAGCCCGCACGTTTTACCTATTTGTTTAAACGGCTGGAGGATACTCTTGTGAAGCTTCTGCAGCACCTTGCCAAAGAGTTTGCAAGCAGCGAGTTCCGCCCGGCTTATTTCGAGCTGCCCATCAAAAAGCAGCAGGAGCTGCCTGAGGGTGATGCAGCAGAAGGCATATGTGTCGACCCTATGGAATTTCCCATCAGCACGGGCGGCAAGGTAACGGTTGAGGGCGTGGTTGACCGTGTGGATCTGTTGGAGAAAAACGGCAGAAAATATGTGCGCGTCGTCGATTACAAATCCGGCAGCAAAACATTCGACCTCACCGACATTTACTGTGGATTAAACCTGCAAATGCTCATCTATTTGTTTACCCTCGGTAAAAAGGGTACGGGTGGGCTTGCGGGGGCCGCGCCTGCGGGTATTTTGTACATGCCTGCCAAAACAAAATTTACCTCGCTTGACCGCGGTACCGGTGCCGAAGAGGCACAAAAAGAGCAGATGAAGACACTTAAAATGAACGGTCTGCTACTCGATAATCCCGAGTCCTTGCTTGGCATGGAGCGTGACGGCGAGGGTGTATTCATTCCGGTTACAATCAAGGAGAAGGAAAAGTCTTCGGGCAGGGGCAAAGACAAGGTAACCGAAATTACCACCGAGATTAAGGGCGATGTTGCTACACTTGCAGAGTTCGGTAAGCTGGAACAGCACGTTCATCGGCTGGTTGTTGAAATGGCAGATACCCTGCGCAGCGGTGCAATCGGTGCGGTACCAACCTATACCGGCCAGTACAAAAGCACCTGTGAGTATTGCGACTACCGCGAGGTTTGCGGCCACGAGGAAGGCGATATTCAAAATAAAATCGATGATATTAAAACAAAAGCAGATTTTTTTAATAAGATAGACCCCGAAAAAGAAGCGGAACATACCAAGGCCAATGCAGAGGAGGTGCAGGCGGATGGCGAAGATTAACTGGACACCCGAACAGGCAAATGCTATCCAATCAAGGGGCGGTACTTTGCTTGTTTCCGCGGCGGCGGGCAGCGGTAAAACAGCGGTCCTTTCGCAGCGTGTGATTGAGCGTATAGCCGACCCGCAAAACCCTGTTGATATCGACCGTATGCTCATTGTCACCTACACCAAGGCGGCGGCGGAACAGATGCGCAGTAAAATTAGCAGCAAGCTGCAAAAGCTGCTCGAGCCTGTGCCGGACGATGTTGACCTTGAGTATGACGATGCGCCTCGCCCTAACGAAGCGGTGCTCAAGCGCCAGCAGATATTACTCGGCAGGGCGCACATCAGCACCATCCACTCGTTTTGCTTTGATCTCATCAAGCAGCATGTGCAAAAGCTACCGCTCTCGCCCGATATTTCAATTGCGGATGACAGCGAGCTTGGCAACTTGCGCGAGGAAGCACTGAAGCAGTGTGTGGAGGAATACTACAGCAGTGAACGGGGGGACGAGTTTACAGAGCTTGCCGATCTTATCAGTTCGGGGCGCGATGACCGCAACCTGTTCGAAACGGTGTACAAGCTGTACGATTTTATCCGCTCACACCCGTTTTATGAGGATTGGCTCACTGAGAAGCTCGCAATGTATGACAGCACGGTTAACGTTTGCGATACGGTATGGGGCGAGATTATTTTAACCTACACGGCCGATTCGCTGGACTACTGTGCCGAAATTTTGAAGGAAGCCATCGGGCTGATTTGCGAAAACGAAAAGATGACGGCCGCCTACGAAAACACCTTTAAAACTGACCTCGATAACGTGAAACAGATTTTAGAACTGGCAGCGCGAAAATCGCATTCCGCCGAGGATTGGGATATTATCGCGTTTCAGTTAAGTGCCGCAAAGGAGCTTACCCCATTGGGCGGACGTGTTATGGGTGAAAAAGACAACCCCGCCAAGCAGCGTGTCGACGCAATCCGTAAAGAGGTTAAGAGCATTCTTGAAAAGCTTGCCGACCGCCTGTTTTCGGCTACTGCGGCAGAGTTTACCGATGATATTGCCGCATTGCGCCCGCAGATAGAGCTGCTGTTTGCGCTTACGCTTTCGTTTGCCGCACGGCTTGACGCGCTCAAGCGAGAGCGCCGTCTGGTCGATTTCTCCGACCTCGAGCACTTTGCCCTCGCACTGCTTTACGATGAACCCCAAAAAGGGGTGCATTTAAAATCCTCCCTTGCGCGCGAGGTGTCGCAGAGGAGCTTTGATGAAATTATGATCGACGAATACCAGGATACCAACGAGGCGCAGAATATGATTTTCAGCGCGCTTGCCCGCTCCGATGAAAACGGCAGGGAACAGAACCTGTTTCTGGTGGGTGACGTTAAGCAAAGCATCTACCGTTTTCGTCAGGCTATGCCCGAGATTTTTATGCAGAAAAAGCGTGAGTACTCTTCCTACGACGGCAGAAAATTTCCTGCAAAAATTAACCTGGGCGCAAACTTTCGCAGCCGCACCGGTGTTACCGACTCTGTCAATTTTTTGTTTTTGCAGCTGATGAGTGAAAAGCTCGGTGAGCTTGATTACAATGCGGAGGAAGCGCTTCTTCCACGTGCCGATTACCCCGATACCGATGAAATTGCCACCGAAATACAGATTATTGATACCGCAGAAAGCAGCACCGATGATACAAAAATTGTGCTGGAGGCGCGCTATGTTGCTCGCCGCATTGCCGAGATGATTACAGAGGGGTACCAGGTCTACGATAGTGAGGAAAAAGCTCTGCGTCCTGTAAGGCAGAGCGACTTTTGCGTGCTGCTGCGTTCAAAAAAGGACAAGCTGGGAACTTTTGTGAAGGAACTGCAGGAGAACGGTGTCAATGCGTGGGCAGAGGTGCAGGGCGGGTACCTTGCCTCGCGCGAGATTTCGCTCATTCTCTCGTTTTTACGCGTGCTCGATAATCCGCTGCTCGACGTTCCGCTTACTGCAATTATGCTTTCTGAGCTGTTTGCTTTTACGCCCGACGAGGTAGCGCAGGTGCGTCTCATCAACCGTCGCAGGCCGCTCTATCTTTGCGTGTGCGCCGCGGCAGAGCAGGGGGATGCGAAATGCATTGCCCTTACCGAAGTCATCAAAAAATTCAGTGCGGCGGCTGTTACCGAGCCGATCGATCAGCTGATCTTGCGTATCTACCGCGAAACCGATTATCTGTCCATCGTTACGGCTATGCCAATGGGCGACAACCGCAAGGCAAATCTTCGCCTGCTTGCCGAATATGCCGCAGGCTACGACAAAGCGGGGCATAAGGGGCTTTGCGGGTTTGTTCGCTTTGTCGATAGGGTCACCCAGCGTGGTGCCGATTTTACCCCTGCCGGTACGTTGGGCGAAAGCGCAAATGTCGTTCGAGTCATGACCATTCACCGTTCCAAGGGGCTTGAATTCCCTGTGGTGTTCCTGTGTGATACCGCAAAGCGGCACAATGCTGCCGACTACACCATGGCGAGAACCATTCTGCACCCCAAGTTGGGCTTTGCATGCCGCCGCCGTGACCCTGCACTGATGAAGGAATTTACCACCGTGCCCATGGAGGCGCTCAAGCTGGAAGGGGAACGTTCTGCCCTTTCGGAAGAGCTTCGCGTGCTGTATGTCGCCATGACGCGTGCCAAAGAAAAATTGATTATCACCATGACACAGGACAAACGTCTGGATGGGACGTTAAAAGCTCTATCAGGCGGCATTGCCGATGCTGAGCGCATCCCCAGCTACCTGGTACGCAAATGCAAAAGCTTTGCCGATTGGATTTTGATGTGCGCCCTGCGTCACCCGGACGGTGCACCGCTGCGCGGTAAAATTGCGCTGGATGACAGTAGGGTGCTGTGGGTGAACTCACGCCTGTGTGTTCAGTTTAGCCAGCCTCTTGCTCCAAGTAACGGTCAGGTGTGCGAGAGAGTTTCCATCACGGCAGAACCTGTACCCTCTGTAGTGGATGAAATTAGGGAGCGCGCAGGCTTTGTTTATCCGTATACTGCCGCAACCGTGGTGCCTGCAAAGTTGGGGGTTTCGTCCATTGCGCACCGCGAAAGCAACAAGAATTTTCGTTTTAACCGCATACCAAAATTTCTTGCCAAAAAAGAGCTCACCGGTGCCCAACGCGGCTTGGCGCTGCACCAGTTTATGCAGTTTGCCGATTACGCGGCTGCCAGTATCGACGCGGTGGCAGAAATCAACCGTGTTACACAGCTGGGCTTTATCACCGAAATTCAGCGTGAATGCATCGACGTAAAACGCGTGCAAAGGTTTTTTGGCTCTGCGCTTTATCGCCGTATCGCTGCTTCCGGTGACGTCCGCCGCGAGCTGCGCTTTTTATCACAGCTGCCCGCCAACGAAATTGGTTTTGACGGTGCCGGCAGCTCCGATACCATCACGGTGCAGGGTGTTGCCGATTGCGTATTCATTGAAGATGGAGCATGTGTCATTGTCGACTATAAAACCGACACGGTGAAGGATGCGCAGGAGCTGGTAGAGCGATACTCCGCGCAGCTTACCTTGTATAAAAAGATTATCGAAGAAAGCCTGCATCTGCCGGTTAAACAGTGCGTGCTGTATTCTTTTGCGCTAAGTACCGAGATACCGCTTGTACTTTAGTAAAACTGGGATAGGGGACTACGACAAAGCGCAGGGCGATAACGGTGAGTGGAGTGAACAATGCAAAAAATCAAAGTCCGCTGTGTTTTCTCATAAATAATACTTGACAACACTGTGTATATTTGATAAACTAACAAGGAAAACAAAGTAGAACAGCAATTCGTTCTCACCTGTGCGCAGGAGCGTCACATGGTCAATACCAATGCTAAGCCCTTAACCGGGATAAGTGTGTATTGCGGTGCGCGGACGAATTTTAGTCCGCGCTTTGTTCATTTTATAAGAGCTTTATGGAGGTGCTTAACATTAGCAACAAGGAACTACTGATTAATGAGGAGATTAGAGAAAAGGAAATCAGAGTCATCGGTGCAGACGGTGAGCAGTTAGGAATACTGCAAACCAGAGACGCGATGAATCTGGCAATCGAGAAGAACCTGGATTTGGTGAAGATCGCTCCTCAGGCAACGCCGCCCGTATGCCGCATTATGGATTACGGTAAGTATCGTTTCGAACAAGCGAAGCGTGAAAAAGAGGCAAGAAAAAATCAGAAGACCATTGAAACCAAAGAGGTTCGCCTGTCGCTGAATATTGATACGCACGATTTTGAAACCAAACTCAACAACGCTATCAAGTTTTTGAAGAGCGGTGATAAGGTTAAAGTTTCGATTCGGTTCAGAGGTCGCGAAATGGCACATGCTTATTTGGGTGAAGGTCAGATGAAAAAATTTGCCGAGGCCTGTGCCGAAGTGGGAACTGTTGACAAGCTGCCGAAAATGGAAGGCCGTAGTATGGTCATGTTCATTACGTCGAAGCTCGCAAAGTAAATCTAAAAGGGAGGACACAAAACTCATGCCTAAGTTAAAAACACATTCCGGTGCAAAAAAACGCTTCAAAATGACTGCAACCGGTAAAGTAAAACGCGCTCATGCAAACAAGCGTCATCTGCTCAATGGCCATGGAAAGACCCCCA
Organism: Hydrogenoanaerobacterium sp.; assembly: GCF_032017025.1. Taxonomy (NCBI): domain Bacteria; kingdom Bacillati; phylum Bacillota; class Clostridia; order Eubacteriales; family Oscillospiraceae; genus Hydrogenoanaerobacterium; species Hydrogenoanaerobacterium sp. The sequence continues at coordinate 130,807 of NZ_DALZQO010000004.1, read as the reverse complement.
AACGTAAAAGAGGCCTGCGTAAAGCAACTTTTGCTGATCAGACCAACGTGAAGGCAGTTAAACTGCTGCTGCCCTACAAATAGTAGGTAGCTCATAAGGCGTCATTAAATTAGAAACACCGAAAACGGAGGTATATAGATATGGCTCGTGTAAAGGGAGCAACGATGACCCGCAAGAGAAGAAAGAAAGTTCTCAAACTTGCCAAAGGTTACTTTGGTGGCAAGAGCAAACTTTTTAAAACTGCCAAACAGGCAGTTATGAAATCCGGCAACTATGCATTTGCAGGCAGAAAGCAGAAGAAGAGAAACTTCCGCAGCCTGTGGATCACCAGAATTTCCGCAGCTTGCCGTTTGAATGATATGAACTATTCTACATTCATGAACGGCCTCAAAAAAGCCGGCGTAACTCTGAACAGAAAAATGCTGTCTGAGATTGCAATCAACGACGCTGCTGCTTTCACCGCACTGGTTGAAAAGGCAAAAGCTGCCCTGTAATAATTGACATTGCCGCCCGTGTTCAATGCAGCACGGGCGCATTTTCAATTTTATGAGGAGTAGCAGATGGATCGAATTACCAGCAGAGAAAATCAGAATATTAAACAGGTCATCAGGCTGATGAAGAGTAAAAAAGAGCGCACACAAAGCGGTTTTTTTGTTGCCGAGGGCATTAAGCTTTGTATGGAGGCTGTGGCTGGCGGCATTGTGATAGACGAGCTGTACTGCACTGCCGGCGCGTTGGAAAAATACTCTCAGCGGCTTGCTTTGCTATGTCAGAATGCCAAAATCTGCTATGAGATTACAGCGGATATTGCGGACAAACTGGCAGATACCAGCACACCACAGGGTGTTTATGCCGTGTGCCGTCTGCCGGAAAACACGCTAACTGAGGGGAATCTTACTACAGGGCGCTATCTTGCACTGGAATCATTGCAAGATCCCGGCAACATCGGTACCATTCTGCGCACAGCCGATGCATTCGGCATCGACGGTGTAATCCTTACCGCCGACTGTCCCGATATTTTTTCACCCAAAGTGCTTCGTTCCACAATGGGCAGCGTGTTTCGTGTGCCTGTATGTATCACAACCAACCTTGCAGGGCTGCTTGAAAACTTAAATAAAACACACAGTACCTATGCTGCAACGCTCAGCGAGCGAGCGGTGTCTATTCGGACATGTAACCTTACGCAGGCGGCGGTAGCTGTGATTGGCAATGAGGGTAACGGCTTGTCACAAGATGTAATAGACAGATGCACCCATAACATGATCATTGATATGCATGGCGGGGCAGAGTCGCTTAACGCGGCAGTCGCCGCTGCTGTAGTAATGTGGGAGATGTCGGGCAAAGCACGCTTGTAATCCAAAACTATGTCATCACGGCGCAACTACCGGTTTAGGGGGGACGGATCATGTCATCGGCTTTGGAATACTGGGTTTGGCTGGGAGCAGCCTTCGGCAGCGGCAACGGCAGAACCGATGAGATTATCCGTCGATTCGAGAGCTTAGAAGATTTTTATTCTACCGGTGGCTACCGTGAGATTTCGCAAATTACCAAGGCGGAAACCGAACGGCTTCTCGCCACAAAGCTTGATGATGCGAAACGCATTGCCGAGCAGATGCACCATCGGGGAATTACGATTCTTACGCCCGATGATGTAAGATATCCCACCCGTTTGCGTAACATTTACGGAATGCCCTGCGTACTCTATGTCGATGGTGAGCTTGGCGATATTGACAATGAGCTTACCATCGCAATGGTGGGCACGCGCCGCTGTTCCGACTATGGCTATCGTGCTGCCAATAAAATCGGCAGCGAGCTGGCACAGGCGGGTGTGGTAATTGTCAGCGGTCTTGCCTCAGGTATCGATACTGTGTGCCACACGGCTGCTGTCAAGCAGGATCGGCGCACCATTGCGGTGCTCGGCTGCGGTATCGATAAAACCTACCCGACACAGAATAAAACCCTAAGGGAGCTTATTGCCAAAAATGGCGCGGTTGTTTCCGAGTTTGCACCCGGTACTACGCCATACGCAGGCAACTTCCCCATCCGCAACCGCATTATTTCGGGGCTTTCTATGGGTGTGGTAGTGGTTGAGGCAGGCGAGCGCAGTGGCTCGCTGATTACAGCCCATGTTGCACTCGATCAGGGCAAGGACGTATTTGCGGTTCCCAACGACATTTTTAACGATAGTGCGCGCGGTACCTTTGCACTGCTGCGGCAAGGGGCGATTCCTGTCAGCTGCGGGCTGGATGTGCTGGAGGAATACCGTTACCGCTTTGCAAAATCACTATCGCTGGAAAGGCTGCAGCCTGTAAACGAACCGCAAGCGATACCTCAACCTGCGGTGATCCAAACGAGCTTATTGGAAAAGCCGCTTAAAAAACAGGTGCAGGGGGCTGTCGAGAGAGCGCCGAAAGCAGACCCAGAGGGAATATCGAGTGACGCACTTTTGGTCTATCATCTGCTTACAGATGTACCGATACAGATGGAAGAAATCTCTAAAAAGCTGCAAAAATCGATACACGAGGTCTTGACAGCGCTTACAGAACTTGAAATAATGGGCTTGGCATCTGCACAGTCGGGCAAACGCTACAAACGCATGTAGATGCTATTTTTACGGTTATGGTTGTTATTACTGTATGCATTGATGCTTCAGTGCACACAGTAATAACAACCTGAGTGAATTGATATTATTGAGATATAGGCTAGGTGAACAAAATGGCAACAAAAAAGGCAGATGAAAAATTAACGGCGACTGCTCAGGCTGAAGAGGCCGCAGAAGCTGTGGATACAGCCGCAAACACCAAAGCGGCAAAAACGGCTAAGGCTGCGAAAAGCACAAAAGCAACAGCTAAAAAAGAGCCTGTAAAAAAAGCAGCGACCAAAAAAGCTGCTGTAAAGCCGGCTGCGAAAAAAGCGGATAAAGATACCGAGAAAGCACCGGCAAAAAAGAAAGCCGCTGCAAAAACAGCTGCAAAAACCACCAAGGCGGCTAAAACTTCCACCGCAAAAAAAACCGCAAAGGCTAAAAAGAGCGAGGATGATATTGACGTGTTGGTAGACGGTAACCTTGTTATCGTGGAATCCCCCGCAAAGGCAAAAACCATCATGAAATATCTTGGTCCCGGCTTTGACGTTATCGCGTCTATGGGGCATATTCGTGATTTGCCCAAAAGCAAACTCGGCGTCGATGTTGATAACAACTTTGAGCCGCAATACATCCCCATTAAGGGCAAAGAAGAGCTTGTGCGCATCCTCAAGAAAAAGGCAAAGGCAAGTAAAACCGTCTACCTCGCAACCGACCCCGACCGCGAGGGCGAGGCGATTTCATGGCATCTGGCGCACTTGCTTGACCTTGACTTAAACGCTGTAAACCGCATTACCTTTAACGAAATTACCAAAACCGGTGTTCGCTACGGTATGGATCACCCGCGCACCATCGATATTGATTTGGTGAATGCACAGCAGGCTCGCCGCATTCTCGACCGCATTGTGGGCTATAAAATCAGCCCGTTTTTGTGGCGTAAAATCAAGCGCGGCTTGTCGGCAGGCAGGGTGCAGAGCGTTGCGGTACGTCTGATTGTCGACCGCGAAAACGAGATTCGCGCATTCATCACCGAAGAGTACTGGTCCATCGATGCAAAGCTGCTCGGCAAAGAGAGCACAAAGCAGATTCCCGCCAAGCTTTACGGCAAAGACAAGAAGCTGGATATTAAGACGGGCGAGGAAGCAAATGCGATTTTAGAAGAACTCAAAGGTGTCAAATATCTGGTGGAGAACGTCAAAAAAAGCGTGCGGAAAAAGTCGCCCGCGCCGCCGTTTACCACCTCTACTATGCAGCAGGAGGCTTCGCGCAAGCTGGGCTTCCAGGCTCGCCGCACCATGAAGGCAGCACAGGAGCTGTATGAGGGTATCGATGTAAAAGATATGGGCGCCGTCGGTCTTATCACCTATATGAGAACCGACTCTCTGCGCATCTCCGAAGAGGCGCAGCAGCAGGCGGAGGAGTTTATCACAGGCAAATACGGCAAGGATTATCTCCCGCAGGCTCGCCGCCAGTATAAATCAAAAAACAACTCGCAGGACGCGCATGAGGCAGTTCGCCCTACCATGCCGTCGCTCACCCCCGATGAAGCGAAAGAAAGCCTTTCCAGCGATCAATATAAGCTTTACAAGCTGATTTGGGAGCGCTTTATCGCAAGCCAGATGGCAACCGCACTGCTCGATACCGTTGCGGTGGATATCCGCGCGGGTGAGTACCTGTTCAAGGCTTCGGGCTATTCTGTTAAATTTGACGGTTTTACTGTGTTGTATGAAGAAGGCAAGGACGAGGAATCTGAGGAGGGCGGCGCACTGCCGGCTATGGAGATCGGCGACGAGCTTTCGCTCAAAGAGCTGCTGCCGAACCAGCATTTCACGCAGCCCCCTGCACGCTTTACCGAGGCATCCCTCATCAAAACACTTGAGGAAAACGGCATTGGCCGGCCTTCCACTTACGCCCCCACCATCACCACCATTCTCGCCCGCAACTATGTGGAGCGCGATGCGAAGGTGCTAAAACCCACTCCACTGGGCGAGGTCACCACACAGCTGATGGAAGAACAGTTTAAAAACATCGTGGATGTAACCTTTACCGCAAACATGGAGCATGATCTCGACTCGGTTGAGACCGGCGATGCGGATTGGGTCAAAACGCTGCATAAGTTCTACGATGATTTTGCCGCTACCCTTGAAAATGCCGAAAAGAACATGGACGGTACCCGTATGAAGGTTCCCGAAGAAGAATCGGATGTCGATTGTGAGCTTTGCGGCCGCAGAATGGTCATCAAATCCGGTCGCTTTGGCAAATTCCTTGCATGTCCCGGGTTCCCCGAATGCAAAAACACCAAGAAGATCGTGCAGGAGACCGAGGGCAATTGCCCCAAATGTGGCTCCAAAATGCTCGCTAAAAAATCACAAAAGGGCAGGGTGTTTTATGGCTGCAGCGGTTACCCCAACTGCGATTTTATCACGTGGGATCTGCCGCTGAAGGAAAATTGCCCCGATTGTGACGCCACCTTGTTTAAGAAGACCGGTAAGATGGGCAAAATCTATTGTGCGAAGGAAAATTGCGATTATGAGAGAGGGTTGAAGGATTGATGTCGGTATCGGTTATCGGGGCGGGGCTTGCGGGCTGTGAAGCCGCGTGGCAGCTTGCGAACCACGGCATAAAGGTGCGGCTGCACGAAATGAAGCCGCAAAAATTCTCGCCTGCTCATAAATACAATGGCTTTGCAGAGCTTGTCTGCTCCAATTCACTCAAGGCAATGCGTATAGAGTCTGCGGCGGGGCTTCTCAAAGAGGAGATGCGTCGTCTTGGCTCGCTTATTATAGAATGTGCCGACGCTACTGCGGTTTCGGCAGGCGGCGCGCTCGCGGTGGACCGCGAACAGTTTTCCAACAGGGTGACGGCTAAGATTTCAGACCACCCCAATATCGAGGTTGTCACTGGTGAGGTAACTGGAATCCCGGATGAGGATGTAATTATCGCCACAGGGCCGCTTACCTCTGACGCTTTTTCTACAACAATCAAGAGCTTGCTCGGCGGCGAATACCTCAGCTTTTACGATGCCGCAGCACCGATTGTCACCTTCGACAGCATTGATCAGGACAAGGTGTTTTTTGCCGCCCGTTACGACCGTGGCGATGCGGATTACATCAATTGCCCCATGAATAAAGAGGAGTACGAAAGCTTTCACAGCGCACTGGTTTCTGCGGAATCGGTAGAGCTGAAAAGCTTTGAGAATATGACGGTTTACGAGGGCTGTATGCCGGTGGAGGTACTCGCCAAGCGCGGCACCGATGCCATCCGCTACGGTCCGCTCAAGCCTGTCGGGCTGCGCGATCCTAACACAGGGCATCGCCCCTGGGCAGTTGTACAGCTGCGCAAAGAAAATGCCGAGGGCAGCCTTTATAATCTGGTGGGTTTTCAAACTAACCTGCGTTTCCCCGAGCAAAAGCGTGTATTTTCTATGATACCGGGGCTGGAACATGCTGATTTTATGCGTTATGGTGTGATGCACCGCAATACGTTTATCGATAGCCCGCGCCTTTTGGATAGCACCTATCGCCTCAAAAAGGACAGTAGAATCTATTTTGCGGGGCAGATAACGGGTGTTGAGGGCTACATCGAGTCCGCGGCTTCGGGTATTCTGGCAGGCATCAACCTTGCCCGGCGTTTGCAGGGCGGGCAGCCGCTGATTCTGCCGCGGGAAACCATGTTGGGCGCACTTACCGCCTATATCAGTGACGAAAGCGTTGCCAGCTTTCAGCCAATGGGCTGTAATATGGGCATTTTACCACCTCTGGGTGAAAAAATCCGCGACAAGAGCGCGCGTTACCTTGCGCTTGCACAGCGTGGTTTGCAAAAGCTGGACGAACAAATAGCTACGATTAAATAATAATAGATTGGCGGTGCTTAAATGAAAGTAATTTTGGATGCATTTGGCGGAGACAACGCTCCCGTTGAAGCCTTGAAAGGTGCGGCGTTGGCGGTGCAGGAGTATGGCATTGATATACTGCTCACCGGTGATGAAGCAGTCATTAAACGTGTGGCAAGCGAACAGGGCATTCCGCTCAGCGGCATTGAGATTGCACATGCACCAAACGTTATTCCTGTTTGCGCTGAGCCAACCTCTATTATGAAGGAATATGCAGACAGCTCGCTTGCAGTGGGTTTAAAGCTGCTTTCCGAGGGTAGGGGCGACGCGTTTGTCACAGCGGGCAGCAGCGGTGCCTTGGTAGTCGGTGCATCGCTCATTGTAAAGCGTATCAAGGGTATCAAGCGTGCGGCGTTTGCTCCTGTCATCCCCTGCGTGGGTGGCAGCGGCAAATATATGCTGCTCGATTCCGGCGCAAATATTGAATGTCGTCCCGAAATGCTAATGCAGTTTGGTATCATGGGTTCGGCGTATATGAATAAGATTATGGGAATTGAAAACCCCAGAATAGGGCTGATCAACGTAGGTGTTGAAGAGAGCAAGGGCGGCGAGCTTCAGCTTGGTGCCTATAAACTGCTTAAAAAAGCTCCTATCAATTTTGCAGGCAATGTCGAACCGCGCGAGCTTCCGTTTGGCGCGTGTGATGTCGCCTTGTGTGACGGTTTTTCGGGCAACATTGTGTTAAAGCTTACTGAGGGTGTTGCAAAAGCGTTTACGCAGCAGATCAAGGGTATTTTTATGCAGAACTTCACAACAAAGCTTTCTGCACTTGCGGTTAAAAAAGGGATGTCTAACTTTAAAAAACAAATGGATTACACCGAGCATGGTGGCGCTGCACTGCTCGGCACTGCAAAACCTACCATCAAGGCACATGGCAGCTCCAATGCCAAGGCGTTTAAAAATGCCATTCGTCAGGCGGCAAGCTTTGCCGAAAAGGATGTAATCGGTGAGATTCAAAAGGGTTTGCAGGAGATTAAAAACAGCGCACAGGAGATAAAAAATGAAGCAACTTGAAGAAAAACTACATTATCGTTTTCGCAACAAACGCTATCTTGAGATTGCGCTGACTCATTCCTCCTACGCAAATGAGACCAAACGCGAGCTTGAGTGTAATGAGCGGCAGGAGTTTCTGGGCGATGCAGTGCTTTCCATTGTCGTATCCGACTATCTCTTCAAGCAGTATGCGCATTTGCCCGAGGGTGAGCTCACTAAAATCAGGGCTTCTCTGGTGTGCGAAAAATCATTGTGCCAGTTTGCCAAGGAAATTGACCTTGGTAAACATCTGATGCTGGGGAAGGGTGAGGAAATTACCGGCGGCAGAGAGCGCTCCTCCATTTTGGCGGATGCTTTCGAGGCGGTGATTGCGGCAATCTACCTCGACGGAGGGATGGAGGCGGCAAGAGATTACGTGCTGCGTTTTGTGATAAGCATCATCGAAAACCACCGCAGCCCTTCGTTTAAAGACTATAAAACGATTCTGCAAGAGATTATTCAGCAAAACCCCGAGGAAAAAATCAGCTACGTACTGGTGAATGAAAAAGGCCCCGACCACGACAAAGAGTTTGTGGTGGAGGTACACCTTAACAGCAACGTGATTGGCACCGGCAGGGGGCGCTCGAAAAAAGGCGCTGAGCAGATGGCTGCGAAAGAAGCCCTTGAGCTGATGGGCGAATGAAGCACGCAAATATTTCTATTTTTGTGCCGCATGTCGGCTGCCCCAATCAGTGCAGCTTTTGCAATCAGCACAGTATCTCGGGCGTACAGGCCGTGCCGGATGCCACGTTTGTTGCCAAAACCTGTACCGATGCACTCGAGTTCATGGGTGAACGGGCAAAAAACGCAGAGATCGCTTTTTTTGGCGGCAGCTTTACGGCGATTGACCGAGCTTTGATGATTTCTTTGCTGGAAGCGGCATTTGCCTTTGTACAAAATGGCAGTTTTAAGGGGATTCGTATTTCCACCCGCCCCGATGCCATTGATGAGGAAATTCTATCGTTGCTACGCTGCTACGGGGTAACGGCGATTGAGCTTGGCGCCCAAAGCATGGACAATGGGGTTCTGCGTAAAAATCAGCGCGGGCACACTGCACAGGATGTTACAAATGCGTCGCAGCTGATTCGCCGATACGGCTTTGAGCTGGGGCTGCAGATGATGGTAGGGCTGTATGGCGATACACCCGAAACCGTAATGAAAACGGCACAAAAGCTGGCTTTGCTGCGTCCCGACACGGTGCGTATCTATCCTACTGTAGTAATCAGACATACGATGCTGGCAGAGCTTTATGAACAGGGAGCATATACCCCCATCACCGTTCAGGAAGCTGTGCAAATATCGGCAAAGCTGTTAGAGCTTTTTGAGGGCAGCGGTATTCGTGTCATCCGTCTGGGGCTTCATGCATCCGACGTACTCGAGCGCGATATCTTGGCGGGTGGTTATCACCCTGCACTGCGTGAGCTTTGCGAGGCTGAGTTGTTCCGTAAAAGTATGCTTACCGCCTTGGCTCAGCAGAATATTTTGCAGGGGAACATTACCATTCGAGTTCCAAAAGGGTGCGTCTCTAAAGCAATTGGGCAGCATAAAAGCAACCTCACTGCACTGCAAAGTCTGGGTTACCATGCAAAATTTACCGAAGATAATACCTTGACTGGCTACAGCTGCATTATCCAGCAACAGATAAAGGAAGTGGAACATTGTATCTGAAAGCACTTGAAATACACGGCTTTAAATCCTTCCCCGACCGCACTCGCCTTAACTTTACCGGCGGGCTTACAGCGGTTGTGGGGCCAAACGGCAGCGGCAAAAGCAATATCAGCGACGCACTGCGCTGGGTGCTCGGCGAACAATCCACAAAAACATTACGCGGCGCCAAGATGGAAGACGTCATCTTCGGCGGAACCCAGCTTCGCAAGGCGATGGGCTTTGCACAGGTTACGCTGTACATAGATAATACCGAGCATGCTATGCCAATGGATACCGATGAGGTTTCGATTACGCGTAAGCTGTACCGTTCGGGAGACAGCGAATACAAAATCAACGACCAAAACGTGCGGCTCAAGGATATTTACGAGCTGTTTATGGATACAGGGCTTGGCAGAGACGGCTATTCCATGATCGGGCAGGGAAAGATCGCCGAGATTATCAGCGCAAAAAGTGGAAACCGCCGTGAGATTTTTGAAGAGGCGGCGGGTATCTCCAAGTTCCGCTACCGTAAAACCGAGGCAGAGCGCAAGCTGCTTGCCGCGCAGGAAAACCTGCTGCGTCTGAAAGATATTATGATCGAGCTGGAAGATCGCGTAGGTCCGCTTAAGCTGCAGGCAGAAAAAGCAGCACAATTTGTAAAATACGCCGAGAGCAAAAAGACACTGGAGCTTTCTATCTGGATTGCGCTGCTCGAAAAAACCAAAGAGCAGCTGCGCATACAGGAGGACAAGGTTGCCGCTTCACAGGCAGCTCATGCCGAGGTGGAGGAGGAGCTTGCGGCGGTCGAGAAAAACGCAGAGGAGATTTTTGCGCAAATTTCAAAATGCACCGTCGATATTGATGAACTGCGCGCTTCTATCCGCAACAAAGAGGAAAGTGCGGCCGAAGCAGGAGCTCAAATTGCGGTGTATGAAAACGATATTTTTCATAATAACAGCTCCATTGAGCGCATTTCCTCGGAAATATCCGAGCAAAATCTCACCGGGCAGGACATTGACGCCCAGATTACCATAAAACAGCAGGAGCTTACCGTGCTGTACGAAGAAATCAGCAGTACCAAAACAGAGATGGAAGAGCTGTCGGCGCAGTACGCCCAACTCGCATTGCTTGAGCAGACGGGGATTGCCGAACTCGAAAATAAACGAAGAGCTCTCTCTGAAGTGACGCTTTCCCTGTCCGAGGCCAAGGTTGCAGCAGTTACCTCACAATCGGTGTACAACGAAACACAAAACCGTATTGAAATGCTGCATCAATCTCAGGCAGAAAAGGATGGTAAGATAAAAGACCTTACCACAGAACTGCGCGACTGCAAAGAGCTTTGTGAAAACATCGATGAAAGTTTGCAGGGGCTGCAAAACTCAATCGGCGGCGTTCAGTTAAAGCTGAAAAGCCGCACCGAAAAACAGCAGGAGCTTGAGCGCGAGCTGCGCAGCATCGAGTTTAAATCGGGCGAAAAGCTGCAAAAGGCAGGGCTGCTCGAAAACCTCGAGCAAAATATGGAGGGCTTTGCCGGCAGCGTCAAATACATCATCAATCAGCAAAAGCGCGGTGCAATCAAAGGTGTGCACTCTGCGGTTTCCAAGCTGATTGAGGTGGATGATCAGTACTCCACCGCAATCGAAATCGCACTCGGTGGTGCACTGCAAAACATTGTTGTAGATAACGACGAGGTTGCAAAGCGCGCCATCGCCATGCTTAAGGAGTCACGCAGCGGCAGGGCGACATTTCTTCCCATTTCTACCATCAAAGGCAACCGGCTCAGCGAAAACGGTCTTCAGGCGAAGCAGGGCTTTGTGGCAGTTGCAGCTGACCTTGTGCGCTGCAAGCCTGTTTATAAAGCCATTGTTGAAAACATGCTCGGCAGAATTGTTGTCGCCGAGGACTTAAACGATGCGGTGGCAATTGCAAAAGCATACAACAACCGCTTTCGTGTGGTTACACTGGATGGCCAGCTTGTTAACGTTGGCGGCTCGATGACAGGCGGTTTTACAGCGAAAAGCGCGGGTCTGCTCAGCCGTCAGTCTGAAATCGATAGGCTCAAAGCCGAGGCCGCCGAGATATTAAAATCTGCCGACGGTGTCAACCTCAAGCTAAAGGCGGTTACCGAAGAAATTTCGGCACTAAACGCGCAAGTGCTTGCCATCGACAGTGAGATGAAAGCGGCGGGCGAAGACAAAATCCGCTATGAATCCGAGCAAAAACGAATTTCCTTATCGCTTAATGACCTCACCAAAAATCAAGAGGATGCGGTTGTTCAGTTAAAACGCTTAGAAGAAAAACTGGTTGAATTGCAGGATGGTATCAGCAATGCCGGCGGTAGGGTAAGCGAACTAACCGAGAAACAAGCCCAGGCGGAACAGGAAATTTCAGCACACAGCAGTAAACATAATGAGCTGCGTACACAGCGCGAACAGCTTGCTGCACAACGCTCCCGCCTTGAAATGGATATTCTCGCCCGTACCAAGGACATACAGGGAATCGAACAGTCTGTTGCCGAGATGAACACCCGTAAGGATGGGCAGACGCAGCGCATCGGGTTGTATCAAAGCCAAATTTCTGAGCTTCAAAGCAAAAACACCGAAATTGCCGCTCAAATCGAAATGCTAAAGCAGGCAAATGAACAGCTTTCTACGCAAACCGCGCAGGCGCAGCAACAGATTATAAGCCTGCAAAGCCACCGCCAGCAATGCGAACAGCGTTCCACCGAGATTCGCGTTCAAGAGAAAGACATTATGGCCCGTAAAGAGCAGCTTGCCCGCGAGCTTGCCCGCGTGGAAGAGAAAAAATTCTCTTTGCAGGCGGAGTACGACGGCACCATCGCCCGCATGTGGGATGAATACGAGATTACCCGAAGCGAGGCAGAGACAATTGTCCAGCCGATTGAAGATATGCAAAAGGCACAGCGCAGCTTGGTGGAGGTAAAAGGCAAAATTAAAGCACTCGGTACGGTCAACCTTGAGGCGATCGAGGAATACGAGCAGGTGTCTCAGCGGTATGTGTTTATGAAAACGCAGATTGATGATGTGGAGAAGAGCCGTGACCAGCTGAACAAAATCATCTACGATCTCACCGCGCAAATGCGAGAGATGTTTGCCGACAGTTTTCATAAGATCAACTATCATTTCGGCAAAATATTTGTGGAGCTGTTTGATGGCGGC
>NZ_DALZQO010000004.1:106114-118463 GCF_032017025.1 Hydrogenoanaerobacterium sp. | reverse complement strand
GAGCCTTGAGCTTACGGACGAGAGTGATGTGTTGGAAGCTGGGATTGAAATCCATGTTCAACCACCGGGAAAACTGATTAAAAACCTTGCGGCGCTTTCGGGCGGCGAGCAGGCGTTTGTGGCAATCGCTATTTACTTCGCCATCTTAAAGGTGCGCCCTGCGCCGTTTTGCCTGCTTGATGAAATTGAGGCAGCACTTGATGACGTCAACGTAACCAAGTTTGCACACTACCTCAAGCGTCTGGGGCATAAAACTCAGTTTGTTACCATCACCCACCGCCGCGGCACTATGGAAGAGGCGGATATGCTCTACGGGGTTACAATGCAGGAGGAGGGGGTCTCCAAACTGCTTGAGCTCTCGGTATCCGAGCTCGAAAGCAAGCTTGGTATGAAACAGGAATAGTGTGAAGCATAATAACTTTACAGAGCTGTATTTTTACATAATAAGGTTCACTGCCGCGCGGATGAGCTGGATTTTAATCTTGTAATTTCAATAACACTGCGCGGAGAAAGGCGATACAATGGGCTTTTTTCAAAAGATTAAAGAGGGTCTCACCAAAACCAGAGATTCTATGGTTAAAAATTTCGAAGGCATGTTAAACTCCTTTACAAAGATTGATGAGGAGCTTTTTGAGGAGCTTGAGGAAATACTGATTATGAGCGATGTCGGCGTTGCCACAGCCTCTAAAATCTGTACTCAGTTGCGCGAAAAGGTGAAAGAGACCGGCACAACCAATCCTTCTGCAGTAAAGGATCTGCTCAAAGGTATCATCACCGAAATGATGTCGGGCGGTGAGGAACTGAACATTTCCACCAAGCCATCGGTCATCCTTGTTATCGGTGTCAACGGTGTGGGTAAAACCACCACCATCGGCAAAATGTCTGCCGACCTGAAACGCAGGGGCAAAAAAGTTTTGCTCGGTGCCGCCGACACCTTCCGTGCCGCAGCAATTGATCAGCTCGGTGTATGGGCAGAGCGCTCGGGTGCCGAAATGGTAAAGCATGCTGAGGGGGCAGACCCCGCAGCGGTGGTATACGATGCCATCACGGCGGGCAAGGCGCGCGGTGTCGATGTTATTATTTGCGATACCGCGGGCAGGCTGCACAATAAAAAGAATTTGATGGACGAGCTTTCCAAGATTTCGCGCGTCATAGAGCGTGAAGCACCGAACTGTGATAAAGAAGTGCTGCTGGTTTTGGATGCCACTACCGGCCAAAATGCCGTCAATCAGGCGAAACAGTTTCAAACGGCGGCTGGGCTTACCGGCATTGTACTCACCAAATTGGATGGTACAGCGCGCGGCGGTGTAGTGATTGCCATTAAAGAGGAGCTGGGCATTCCCATCAAGTACATCGGTGTGGGTGAGCAGATTGATGATTTGCAGCCGTTTAACGCTGCCGGTTTTGTTGAGGCACTGTTCGATGGGAACGAGCCTCTGCGCGATGAACCGGAAACGGAGGAGAATGCATGACGCTCATTGTTGCAACACAAAATGCAGGCAAGGTACGCGAATTTAAGCGTATCCTCGATCCACTCGGCATCATTGTGCTTTCTCTGGCCGATATTGAACTCAATGTGGATGTCGAAGAGACAGGCTCCACTTTTGCCGAAAATGCCAAAATCAAGGCGCAAACCATCATGCAGCTTTGCGCTCTGCCCGCCATAGCAGATGATTCAGGGCTGTGTGTGGATGCGCTTGGTGGTGCACCGGGGGTTTACTCTGCACGCTATGCAGGCGAGGGCGCAAGTGACGATCAGCGTATCAACAAGCTGCTTTCAGAGCTTAAAAATGTGCCGGATGAAAAACGAACGGCACATTTTGTCAGCTCAATCTGCTGCAGCTTCCCAAGCGGAGATGAAATTACCGCAGAGGGCACCTGCGAGGGAAAAATCGGCTATGAAAAACGCGGTGAAAACGGTTTTGGTTACGACCCTGTATTTATAACCGAACATGGCAGCTTTTCTGAAATTACAGCAGAGCAGAAGGACGAAATCAGCCACCGTGGCAAGGCACTCAGAGAATTCTATGAAAAATTAAAAGAATTTAAAGAAAATCGAGGGAACGATATTGTTAACGAGTAAACAGAGGGCGAATCTTCGCTCACACGCAAACCAAATGGAAACCATTCTGCAGGTGGGCAAAGGCGGCATCGGCGATGCACTGCTAAAGCAGGTAGACGACGCACTTACCGCGCGTGAGCTCATCAAGCTGCGCGTTTTGGAAACCGCACCCGCCTTCGCACGTGAAACTGCGCAGGAGCTTGCCGAAAAAACAAGCTCCGAGGTAATTCAGGTGATTGGCACACGTTTTGTGCTGTACCGCAGAAACCCGAAAAAACCAATCTACGACCCTGATAAATAATGCAGATTTTTAGCGGTAAGCCACACCTGTTTTGCCGTCTCAGGTGCATTGATTGACTTCCTGCGTGGATTTTAAGCCACTGATTTAAATCCAAGGTGCAAGGGTTTCTATGCTTTTACATAAAAAACCTTGCATTTGAACAAATCAAAAAACTGTTAATCTCTTGTTGTTGTATTTTTGATTTGTTCAGCAGGTACTAAATAGACTGGGGGAACCCTAATGCAAAAAATACTCATCTTTGGCGGTACGTTTAATCCCATCCATCTGGGGCATATCCGTCTTTACCGCCACTTTGCCGATAAGCTTAGCGTGGATAAAGTGCTCATCGTTCCGGCAAAAATTCCGCCCCACAAGCGGCCGCGCGAGCTTGCCAGCGCGGAAGACAGAATTGCTATGTGCAGGCTTGCCGTGCAAGACGACCCGCGTGCCGAGATCAGTGACATCGAGCTGCGCCGCGACGCGGTCAGCTTTACGGTTGATACGCTCACCCAAATCAGTGCTGATTATAAAGGAGCTCAGTTGTCTCTTGTAATCGGCTCCGATATGTTTTTTACGCTCGACCTTTGGCGCGAGCCGGAAAAAATCATTGGGCTTGCCGCCATCTGTGCACTGGCACGCCACCCGGATGAGTACGACGCACTTCTGCGCAAACAGCAGGAGCTGCAGAGCAAATGGGGCGGGCATTTTGTCATCGACAATACGGAGGTTCTGGATATTTCCTCCACTCAGCTGCGTCAGATGGTAAAAGATCAAGAAAATCTCAGCTCTTTTCTGCCCGAGGCTGTAATCGAATACATTAAAACGAATGGACTGTATAAAACGGTGAAATATGATTTTGAACAGACCAAAGAGCTGCTGCGGCAGCGTGTTTGCGAAAAACGCTACGAGCATAGTTTGGCGGTTGCAGAAGAGGCTGCAAAGCTTGCACAAATTTTTGGCGAAAACCAAAGCAAGGCGTATTTCGCGGGGCTTATACACGATATCTGCAAGGATGAAACAAAAGATGAGCAGTTGCAAAGAATTCAGAGTTCTGCTATAATTTTGGACGATAAGGCGTTAAAGCAACCCCCGCTTTGGCATGCCATAGCGGGCAGCATTTTTATTCAGGATGCATTAAATGTGACGGATGAGGATATTATAAATGCAGTACGTTATCACACCACCGCCCGTGCGGGTATGAGCAAGCTGGAAAAGATTATTTTTCTTGCCGACCTTACATCAGCCGACCGCGAATACGGCGACGTGGAAAAAATGCGTGCACTCGCAAAAGCATCGCTCGAAAAAGCAATGCTATATGCAATGCAGTATATTATCAGCGACCTTGTTGCGCACAAGACACAAATTGTAAATGACACCATGGAAGCGTATAATGAGTACGTCGCCTAGGAGGAATTTTGGTGTCAACACTTTCCCCAAAAGCTAAAATTTTAATTGCAGTAGGTGCTGTTCTGGTTGCTGTGCTCATTCCCATTTTTGTGTGGAGCATTGTGAAAGGCAAGGCTGAGCCGCCGTCGCAAAGCAGCCTGCCGCAGCCGAGTGAATCCAGCACGCAGCAGGAGATAGAGCTTACCCCTGTTTCAGAAGATGCAGTAAATGTTCTTGTGTGCGGATTGGACGATGCTGCAGGGCTCACCGATGTGATTATGGTGGTAAGTTATGATGTCAAAAACGGGAGAGTGAATATCCTGCAGATTCCGCGCGACACCTACGTTGGCGATGAATATAAAACAGGTAAGATCAATCAGGTCTATTTTACTCATCGAAATGAAAAAGAGCCGATTCGCGGCCTAATTCAGGTAATCAATCAGCAGATGAGCCTGCCCATCGACCATTATGTCACCATAACGCTCGCGGCGTTTCGCGATATTGTGGATTCGATCGGCGGCGTTACCCTTGACGTTCCGCAACGTATCGAATTTTTGCCCGACAAAATTATCGAGAAGGGGAAACAACACCTCACCGGTGAACAGGCAGAGTGGTTCGTGCGTTACCGCGCAGGCTACCCCACGGGTGACATTGGCAGAGTGAACGCTCAAAAACTGATGCTTGATGCATTGATGCAGGCTGTACGTGACAAAGGCAGAGCGGGAATGCTTCTGCTTGCCTCACAAAACTACAATAAGATCACCACTGATCTTCCGCTGATGGATGCGCTCTCGCTTGCAAACGAGGGCTTTCAGGTGGAAAAAGAGAAGATACAGGTGTATACACTTGAGGGCACTGGTAAAATGTACAACGGCTACGCGGTGTACGAAGCGGACAGGGACAAGCTTGCCGAGCTTTTGAATCTGCACTTCCGCCCCTACAGCGAGCAGGTGAGCAGCATCAGCATTGCGCAGGTACCGGCGTATGTATCGCCCTATGTGCCGCCGGTATCCTCTTCACAGCCGGTGCAGCCTGAGCAATCCGAGCCAGAGTGGGAGGAAACACCCTCACGCAGCAGTCAAACCGATAATCAATTTGATGCCGGTGAATCCATCGGTAATTTCCCAATAGATTAAATCCATATAACGGGGAGGGATATGAACTAGATGACATCACTTGAAATGACAAAGAAGATCGCATCTGTGTTGGATGCGAAAAAAGCACAGGATGTAAAGGCGATTCACATTGCAAAGGTAACGTCGATTGCCGATTACTTTATTATTGCCTCTGCAACCAATACAACACAGGTGAAGGCGTTGGCAGATGAGGTTGAGGACCAGATGACAAAACTGGGGTACGAGCCGAAATGTGTCGAGGGCTATGTGTCGGCGTCTTGGGTGGTGCTGGATTATTACGATGTAATCGTGCACATTTTCTGCGGCGAAACCAGAGAATTCTATTCGTTGGAGCGCCTGTGGTCAGACGGCGCGCCAATCGACTTATCTGATGTTTTAACAGAGGATTAACGGGCCACAAAAAGCCCGGCGAAATAACGCTCTGAATCAACTAATCCCGCTGTTACAGGCGGGTAGGAGGAATAGGCAATGAAATATAATTTTACAGAGGTAGAAAAAAAGTGGCAGGATATCTGGGACGCAAAAAATGTATTTGCTGCGACCAATGATTATTCAAAGCCCAAATTTTACGCTCTGGTAGAGTTCCCTTATCCCTCGGGGCAGGGGCTGCATGTCGGTCATCCGCGCTCGTATACCGCACTTGATATTGTTTCGAGAAAGCGCAGCCTTGAGGGTTACAATGTTTTGTACCCTATGGGCTGGGATGCATTTGGGCTGCCCACCGAGAACTTTGCGATGAAGAACCATATTCATCCCGAGGTTGTTACCAAACAGAACGTAGCGCATTTCAAAAAACAGCTAAAATCCCTCGGCCTGTCGTTCGACTGGAACCGAGAGATCAACACCACCGATCCCGACTATTTTAAATGGACACAGTGGATTTTTCTGCAACTCTTTCATAAAGGCTTGGCATACAAAAAAGAGATGGCGGTAAACTGGTGCACCGGCTGTAAGGTTGTATTGGCAAACGAAGAGGTTGTAAACGGTGGCTGCGAGCGCTGTGGTGGTGAGGTTGTACGCAAGGTGAAAAGCCAGTGGATGCTGAAAATCACCGAGTATGCCGAACGCCTCATCAATGACCTCGACCTTGTGGATTACATAGACAGGGTAAAGGTATCTCAAATCAACTGGATTGGCCGTTCCACGGGTGCAAATGTCGATTTCGGCACCACCGCAGGCGATGACCTGCGCGTGTACACTACACGTCCCGATACGTTGTTTGGCGCAACCTATATGGTCATTTCGCCCGAGCATCCGTTCATCGAAAAATGGGCAGATAAAATCAGTAATCTTTCGGACATCAAGGCTTATCAGGAAGAAGCAGCCAAAAAATCTGATTTTGAACGCACCGAGCTGGTCAAAGAAAAAACCGGCGTAGAGTTAAAAGGTGTTCGCGGCATCAATCCTGTAAACGGTACCGAAATTCCCATCTTTGTGGCGGATTACGTGCTTACCTCGTATGGTACAGGCGCGATTATGGCGGTTCCTGCGCATGATACCCGCGACTGGGAATTCGCTAAGAAATTTGACCTTCCCATCATTGAGGTGGTTGCAGGCGGCAATGTGCAGGAGGAAGCCTTTACCGATTGCGCAACCGGCGTTATGGTCAATTCCGATTTCCTCACAGGGCTTTCGGTTGAAGATGCAAAAGTAAAAATTATTGACTGGCTGGCAGAAAAAGGCAAGGGCGAGAAAAAAATCAACTACAAGCTGCGCGACTGGGTATTCTCCCGCCAGCGTTACTGGGGCGAGCCAATTCCAATTGTCTGCTGCGACAAATGCGGTTATGTACCCCTGCCTGAAGATCAGCTGCCGCTGACATTACCTCAGGTCGATACCTATGAGCAAACCGAGACCGGAGAGTCTCCGCTTGCAAAAATAGACAGCTGGGTAAACACCACCTGCCCGCACTGCGGTGGCCCCGCAAAGCGCGAAACCGACACCATGCCTCAGTGGGCCGGCTCGTCGTGGTACTTTATGCGCTACTGCGACCCAACCAATAACGACGCGCTTGCAAGCAAAGAGGCATTGGATTACTGGCTGCCCGTCAACTGGTACAACGGTGGTATGGAGCATACCACGCTGCATCTGCTTTACTCTCGTTTCTGGCACAAATTCCTGTACGATATCGGCGTGGTGAGCACACCTGAGCCATATGCGAAACGCACCAGCCACGGTATGATTCTGGGCGAA
Source organism: Hydrogenoanaerobacterium sp. (assembly GCF_032017025.1). Classification (NCBI taxonomy): domain Bacteria; kingdom Bacillati; phylum Bacillota; class Clostridia; order Eubacteriales; family Oscillospiraceae; genus Hydrogenoanaerobacterium; species Hydrogenoanaerobacterium sp. The sequence goes on along the minus strand of NZ_DALZQO010000004.1, from coordinate 111,406 downwards.
AACAACGAGAAGATGAGCAAATCGCGCGGCAACGTTATCAACCCCGATGATATTGTAAACGAATTCGGTGCGGATACCATGCGCCTTTATGAAATGTTCATCGGTGACTTTGAAAAGAGTGCGCCTTGGAACTCCTCCTCCATTAAGGGCTGTAAGCGTTTTCTTGAAAGAATTTGGAATTTGCAAGAGATTTTGATTGATGGCGACGAATTCCGCCCCGAGGTCGAAACCCCTATGCACAAAACCATAAAAAAGGTTACCGAGGATATTGAAAACCTGAAATTTAACACCGCAATTGCCGCAATGATGGCGCTGCTTAACAATCTTACCGATACCGGAAAGGTCAATAAAGCGGAGCTTAAAGCGTTTCTCATTCTGATCGACCCGTTCGCTCCCCACCTTGCAGAGGAAATGTGGCAGGTGCTGGGCTTTGGCGGAATGATCAACGAGCAGAAGTGGGTCACCTATGAGGAGGCCAAATGCAAAGAGTCCACCATTGAGGTTGTGGTACAGATCAACGGCAAAATCAAGGCACGCCTAAACGTTGCCGCAGATATCACCGCTGCCGATGCGATTGCAGCTGCAAAACAGGATGCCGCGGTAATCGACATAATCAGTGGCAAAAGCATTGTGAAAGAGATTTATGTTCCGGGTAAACTTGTCAACATCGTTGTGAAATAATTTTTACAAAAGAGGGCAATACCTCTAAAATACTTGACAAGCATATCCTTTCTATTGTATAATCAGTTTTGTTATATTTTGTGAGTTGCAGAACGCATGGAATATCTAACTAAATACTCCTGGCGTGGGGAGGGAATTAGTAATGGCAGAAATTCATATTAAAGATAATGAATCACTTGACAGCGCTCTTAGAAGATTTAAGAGATCCTGCGCAAAATCCGGCGTGTTGGCTGAAGTGCGCAAGAGAGAGCATTATGAGAAGCCGTCTGTAAAGCGTAAGAAAAAGTCTGAGGCTGCTCGCAAACGCAAATTCAAGTAATTCGTATCGTTAAAAAGTGATGAAAGCGAGCATGTATGTGCTCGCTTTTTCATTTTACCGATTTTTACGAATAAAAACTGCCTGATTAATATAATTGTTTCTATACGTTCTATGCAACAACCCCAAATATTGTTTTCAGTATGGGAGGACATCATGTCAATTTTTTATCCTTATTACAGCACCAAGCGCGCTTACGACCTCACCCCCCAGCTGTTGCATTCTATGGATATTAAGGCATTGCTGCTCGATGTAGACAATACTCTGACAACCCATGGCAACCCCGTGCCCAACGAAAATATTCTGGAATGGCTTGATATCATGAAGCAAAGCGGTATTCCGCTGATGATTTTATCCAATAATACTCATGACAGAGTAAAGCCGTTTGCCGACCGTTTAGGGCTGCTGTTTGAGTCTTCGGGTGCAAAGCCATTGCCTAAGGGTTTTCAGCGCTGCTGCGAGCGCCTAGGGCTGCCCAAAAGTGAGGTTGCCATTGTGGGTGACCAGCTTTTTACCGATATTGCAGGCGCAAACCTGTTTGGCATCAAAAGCATATTGGTTGAACCAATTGAATTGGAAACCGGTGTACTGTTTTTCGTAAAACGTGTACTCGAACGTCCCTTTTTAAGGGCATATCACCGTGGCAGAGGCGCAAAAGGAGAACAAAAATGAGTATTCACTTCGGACCTGCCGGTAACAGCGACAGCTTTTCTGCGCAGGGTTATAAAAAGAATACGCAAATTCCCGAATATCTTGAGCAGCTTGGGCTGAATGCTTACGAGTATCAATGCGGTAGGGGCGTTAAAATCTCCGATGCTTCGGCAGCTGAGTTTGGTGCTGCAGCAGCGGAAAAGAACATTCAGCTCTCGCTGCATGCGCCCTATTTTATTTCTCTCTCAAGCTTAGAGGAGGAAAAACGGCTCGGCAGTGTCAATTACATTTTGCAAAGTGCGCGGGCCGTCAAAGCCATGGGCGGTACCCGCATTGTAGTACATTCCGGCTCTTGTTCTAAAATCAGCAGGGAAGAGGCGCTTGCCCTCGCAATGGACACCATGCGCAAAGCCGTTGCCGCATTGGACGAAGCGGGCTACACAGACGTGCGCATCTGCCCCGAGACCATGGGCAAAGTGAACCAGCTCGGTACGCTGGAAGAGGTTGTGCAGCTGTGTACCATCGATGAACGCCTGATTCCCTGTATCGATTTCGGGCACCTCAATGCGCGAACCTTTGGCGGGCTGAAAACCTTCGCCGATTTTGAAGCTATCTTTGATACCATTGAAAACAAGCTAGGTATTTCGCGCCTCCGAGAATTCCATTCGCATTTTTCCAAGATTGAATATACGCAAAACGGTGGAGAAAAACGCCACCTAACTTTTGGCGACACCGTATTCGGCCCCAACTTTGAACCTGTAGCCGAGTTGATTGTCCGAAAAAACTGTGAGCCCACCATCATTTGCGAATCCAGCGGTACACAGGCGGAGGACGCGGCAAAAATGAGAGCTATCTATTTAGCAGCAGGAGAGTGACAGCATGAAAAAACGTCTTTTAATCATCCATGGCCCCAACATTAACCTCACAGGGCTTCGTGAAACCGGTATATACGGCAAAGAAACTATCAACGACATCAATGCAGAGATTACGGCTTATGCCACCGCGGCCGGCTTTGACTGCGAGGTATACCAGTCCAATCACGAGGGTGGCATCATCGATAAACTGCACGAGGCACGCACCGCTTTCGATGGTGTTGTACTCAATGCCGGCGCATATACACACTATAGCTACGCCATTCGTGATGCTATTTCCACCATCATGATTCCCGTAATTGAAGTGCATTTCTCCAACATTCATGCGCGTGACGAATTCCGCCATACCTCGGTGCTTGCGCCGGTCTGTGTTGGGCAGATCTGTGGGTTCGGTAAATACAGTTATCTGCTTGCGATTGACGCTGTGAAGCATTTGCTGTAATATAAGCTCATCTGCAAAGTAAAGATAGGAGATGTCATATGAAAAATAAGATTGAACGGCTGATGCAGAATCTACCGGAACATATTGACGCCGCATTGATTACTTCAGAGCAAAACCGCCTATACTATACTGGCTTTCCGTCTTCTGCGGGAATATTGTTTGTCACCAGGGAGGCAGCCTATTTCTTGATTGATTTCCGTTACGTTGAAGCGGCAAAGGCTGCAATCAGTGGCTGTGAGGTATTGCTGCTCGAGAACACTCCAAAATCTTTACAGTCACTCTGTAATAAGCATGCGGTTAAAACTGTGGCTACCGAAAACAGCTATGTCACCGTCAGCAGTTTTAACCGCTTTGCGTCACTGCTTTCTCCGGTAACACTGCTGGAGGAATACACCGTAGATCAGCTTATTCTTTCGCAGCGCCGCCACAAAACTTTGGATGAAATTAAAAAAATTCGTGCTGCGCAGGCTCTCACCGAGGACACCTTCGACTACATTCTAAATCGGATTGAAGCGGGTAAAACCGAACGCGAGATAGCCCTTGATATGGAGTTTTTCATGAGAAAAAGGGGAGCAGATGCAGTTTCATTCGATTTTATTGTGGTTTCGGGGCAGAACTCGTCAAAGCCGCATGGCGTACCTACCGATAAGATCATTGAAAGCGGCGACTTTGTCACCATGGATTTTGGTGCCATCGTTGACGGCTACCATTCGGATATGACGCGCACTGTTGCAGTGGGTAAGGTGTCGGAGCGCCAGAGATTGGTGTACGATACAGTACTGAAGGCGCAGCTTGCGGGTATAGATGCGATTAAACTGGGCACAACCTGCAGTGATGTGGATGCGGCAGCACGCAATCTTATCAAAGAGGCGGGCTTTGAGGGCTGCTTTGGGCATGGTCTCGGTCACTCCGTGGGAATCGAAATCCATGAAGACCCACGGTTCAGCACGTTTTGCAATGAGCTTGTAGAACCGGGTATTGTCATGACGGTGGAGCCGGGCATTTACCTTGCGGGTGAATTCGGCTGCCGCATTGAGGATATGGTGTATGTCACCGAAAACGGGGTGGAGAATCTTACATGTAGCCCCAAAAACCTCATGATACTGTAGCACTTTTATGGATAAATCCGGAATATGGTAATTTTTATGCAGTATTTAGCAGATAATCGTAAAAATCACTTGCCAAAATCGATGTTTTAATATAAAATTATAATGTTAAGATATTTTCTGAATATTTACTATTATTGTGGAGGAAAAATACATGGTATCAGCAGGCGATTTTAGAAATGGTGTTACATTTGATATGGACGGTAACGTTGTACAGATTATAGAGTTCCAGCATGTAAAACCGGGCAAAGGCGCAGCTTTTGTCAGAACAAAAATTAAAAACGTTATCACAGGTTCTGTTACAGAAAAAACCTTTAACCCCTCTGACAAATATCCCACTGCGTTCATTGAGCGCAAAGAGATGGACTATCTGTATGAGGACGGCGGTCTGTACTACTTTATGGATAATGAGACCTACGAAAATGTCCCCATCAATGAGTCGGTTCTGGGCGACAGCTTTCAATTTGTCAAAGAGAACACCACCGTTAAGGTGCTGTCCTACAAGGGCAGTGTGTTCGGTGTAGAGCCCCCGAACTTCATTGAGCTGAAGGTTACCAAAACCGATCCGGGCTTTAAGGGCAACACTGCAACCAACGCTACCAAACCCGCTACACTTGAAACCGGCGCAGAAATCAGCGTTCCCTTGTTTATTGAGGAAGGCGATATGATTCGTGTCGATACTCGTGTTGGCGAATACATGGAGCGTGCCTAATTTATGTTTACCCATTTAAAAATATAATATCTCGTAAGGGAGGATACTACTATGACAGTAACTGAAAGAGTTGCTTATTTGAGAGGTTTAACCGAGGGTCTGGGCGTTGATGATTCGACCAAAGAAGGCAGAGTAATCAAAGAGATGCTTGAGGTCTTGGATGATATTGCTTTCACAATGTCCGACATTGAAGACGATGTTGCAGAGCTGAGCGAGCAGGTTGATGCAATCGATGAGGATCTGGAAGCTCTTGAGGAAGACTTCTACGAGGATGAAGACGGATGCGATTGCTGCGATGAAGATGAGGACGAGTTTTGCGACGATGACCTGTACGAAGTTACCTGCCCCAAATGCGGTGACACCGTATACGTAAACGACGACATTCTCGATGACGGTTCTATCGACTGCCCCAACTGCGGCGAGCTGCTGGAGTTCGACTTTGAGGCTGACGACTGCGGCTGTGACTGTGGTTGCGACAAATAAATAGTCAATCGTTTTGAGAAGTGCGGGGG
>NZ_DALZQO010000004.1:55418-106104 GCF_032017025.1 Hydrogenoanaerobacterium sp. | reverse complement strand
CGGTGGCGTTTTATAACGTCACCGCACTTCTCATTGGTAGAAGGAATTCTAAAACCGACCATAGTGCTTGTTGTTGCAGTTTTTCGCTTGGCGCTGTATAACTTGCAAAATATACCGGCTGCAATGCCTGCGTCTATTGTGCTCGGTGCATATCATCAAGAATCTCGCATAAAATAACTATGTCTTCGCAAAACCCGGTAGAGAACTAGACTCTATCGGGTTTTTTTAACTAAATTTTATTTATTATTAACAATTAGTTCATTGATTTTTTGGCTATATTGGAATATACTTAATAACGTTAATAATTAATGGTGTTAAGTATATTTGCAGGCAGGTGAAAAGTTTGAAATATGACCAGGGCAAGTTGGTGGAAGAAATGCTTACTACCTTTGCACAGATGAAAAGGCTCAGCCTTTCAAAAACTAGACGAACCGACTTGTTAAAGCATGGGGAACGGGCAGTTCTGTTCTGTGTTCAGGGCTCGAAAGAAAAGGAGATGAAATCGACTGATATTGCAACTGCGCTGGGGGTTGCGGCGCCTGGCATCACGCCTATCCTCAATCGTCTTGAGAAAAAAGGCTATATTAGGCGCAGCGCCGATTCGAAAGACCGACGCGTTATCATAATCTCTCTTACAGAGCCGGGCAAGCAGGCACTGGAGAAAACAATCGATGAACTGAAAGCAAATGTTACGGAGTTGACAGACTTTCTCGGCGAAACGGACAGCATGGAGCTATTACGTATCACCAACAGATTACTGCAATTCTACAATTCAAAAACCAATGACTAAGGAGGACCCCTATGCGTACCGTTTTCAAAGAACTAAAGTCTTTTAAAATAGCGGTGCTTGGCGTTGTTATACTCACATTTTGTGGCGTTTTGGCAGATCTTCAGCTGCCAAACCTGTTATCGAATATTATCAACAAGGGCATTGTTACAGGCGATAATCCATACATCATCCGAATCGGGCTTATGATGATTGCGTTTGCAGTTCTCAGTGCTATCTGCAACCTAATTAACGGTTTTCTTTCCTCGCGCATATCCACCGGGCTTGGGCGCAACCTGCGCCGCAAGGTATTTGTAAAGGTAGAAAGCTTTTCTTTGCATGAGTTTGATCAGATTGGTACGGCGTCGCTCATTACGCGTACCACCAACGACATTACACAAGTACAAACCTTTATGATGATGTTTATGCGGATTGTGCTGCAAGCCCCTGTCATGGCCATAGGCGGTATTTTTATGGCGGTCAGCAAAAATGCAGGGCTTTCGGCAATCATCTTTGCATCTATTTTGGTTCTGGTAACCGTAGTGGTGGTAGTGGCCAGCAAGGCAATGCCGCTTTCGAAATCGATGCAGAAAAAGCTCGACACCATCAACCGTGTATTGCGCGAAAAGCTTACCGGTATCCGTGTTATTCGTGCGTTTAACACCGACGAGCACGAGCATAAACGGTTTGATGCTGCAAATATTGACCTTACCGCAACAGCAATGAAAATGCAGCGGATTATGACCGCCATGATGCCCGCGGTAATGCTTATAATGAATGCGACTACCATTGCTATCGTCGCCATTGGCGCAAAGTGGGTAGGGCAGGGAACTCTGCTCGACGGCGATGTCGTTGCTGTTATTCAATATGTTATGCAGATTATGATGTCTCTTACCATGCTCTCTATGATTTTTGTCATGCTGCCCAGAGCCTCTGCTTCTGCAGACCGTATCAACGAAGTGCTGAACATGGAGCTCTCGATACAAAACCCAGAGCAACCTGCTCAGGACAGCGGCAAGAAGGGATATGTGGAGTTTAAAGATGTCAGCTTTAGCTTTGATCATGCCGAGGAGGCGGCGCTTTCACACATTACATTTTCAGCAAAGCCGGGTGAAACTACCGCGATTATCGGTAGCACCGGCAGCGGAAAAACAACACTGGTCAACCTGATCCCTCGCCTTTATGATGCAACCGAGGGCCAGGTGCTGGTAGATGGAATTGATGTGCGTGAATATGACCAGACGGTTCTGCGCGATAAAATCGGCTATGTGCCGCAAAAAGCAGTGCTGTTTACTGGCTCTATCGCCGAAAACATTCGCTACGGAGATGAAAATGCGACTTCAGATGATTTGAAGAAAGCCGCGGAAATCGCACAAGCGTGGGATTTTATCAGCGAAAAGCCGCATAAGCTTGACGAACATATTGCACAGGGCGGCACCAATGTTTCCGGCGGACAAAAGCAGCGTCTTGCTATTGCGCGTGCAATTGCAAAAAGGCCTGAAATTTATATTTTTGACGACAGCTTTTCTGCATTGGATTTTAAAACCGATGCACAGCTAAGAAAATCGCTAAAGCCCGAAACCAAAGAGGCGACGGTCATCATCGTGGCACAGCGTGTTAGCACGATTATGGATGCAGACCGCATTTTGGTGCTAGATGAAGGCAGTATTGCAGGGGAAGGTACACACCGAGAGTTGCTGAAAACCTGTGATGTTTACAAAGAAATTGTATCTTCGCAGCTTTCTGCTGAGGAGATTGAGAAAGGGGGCAATGCCTGATATGGGACCTATGGGACATGGTAAAAACGTATCTGACGCCAAGATGAAAGATATGAAAGGCACCTATAAACGCCTTTTTGGATATATCGGAAAATACAAGAAAGGCTTTATTTTTGTTGTTATTTTTGCAATTCTTTCCACAGTGGCAACTGTACTTGCACCATTGGTGCTGGGGCTTACCACGAACGAGCTGCACCGCGGTCTTATCGATGCCGCAAACGGCGGCGCAGGAATCAACTTTGAGCTGCTGAAAAAGATTTTGATTACACTAGGCGCCCTGTATGTCTGCTCGGCGGTATTTAAATATTTTGAGCAGTATATTATGGCAGGTGTTTCCCAAAAAACAATGTATTCATTGCGTAAAGCTGTGGATGAAAAAATAAGCAAACTGCCGCTCAACTATTTTGATACCCGTACCTTCGGCGATGTACTCAGCCGCGTTACAAACGATGTCGACACGGTACAGCAGTCGTTGCAGCAGGGTATCACACAGATTATTACCTCCGCCACCACTATTGTGGGTATCTTTATTATGATGATCACCATCAGCCCAGTGCTTACCGGTATTGCACTGTGTACTTTACCGTTCTCGTTTCTCATTTCGATCGGGGTGGTAAAAAAATCACAGGGCTTGTTCCGCGGTCAACAAAAGGCAATTGGTGACATCAACGGCCATATTGAAGAAATGTACACCGGTCACAATGTAATCAAAGTATTCAACCGTGAGGATGAGGTAATCGAAAAATTTGATGAGATCAACGATCGTTTGTATCATTACGGCTGGAAAGCTCAGTTTATGTCCAGTGTGATGATGCCCTGTATCAGCCTCATCGGAAACATCGGCTATGCGCTCATTGCCATTATCGGCGGCCTAGCAGTTATTTCCGGCCGTATGTACGTCGGCAGTATTCAGTCGTTTATTCAGTATATGCGTCAGTTTACAATGCCCATTGTGCAAACCTCGCAAATTATGAACCTGCTGCAATCCACTGGTGCGGCCGCAGAACGCATTTTCGAGCTGCTCGATGAAGCAGAAGAGATCCCTGAAAAAGAATCTGCATCCAAAATTGCCGAGGTACACGGGAACGTGGATTTCTCTCATGTGAGATTCGGCTATAACCCTGAAAGCCCCCTAATTCATGACCTTAACATTCATGTAAAAAGCGGCGAACAGGTGGCAATCGTCGGCCCCACAGGTGCAGGCAAAACCACCATCGTCAACCTGCTCATGCGTTTTTATGATATTAACGGGGGCAGCATTAAAATTGACGGCGTGGATATTATGGATATGAAACGCTCAGATTTACGCGACCTGTTTGGCATGGTTTTACAAGATACATGGCTGTTCAAAGGGACAATTCGAGAGAATATTGAATACGGCAGGTTGGGCGCTAGCTTTGATGAGATTGAGGCGGCAGCAAAATCTGCCCATGCCCACAAATTTATTATGCAGCTACCCGATGGTTACGACTTTGTACTCAACGAAGATGCATCCAATATTTCGCAGGGTCAGCGCCAGCTGCTTACCATTGCTCGCGCAATTCTCTCTGAGCCTAAGATTCTCATACTGGATGAGGCGACAAGCTCAGTCGATACCCGTACCGAACAGCGTATTCAGCGCGGTATGAAAAACCTGATGAAGGGGAGAACCAGCTTTGTAATTGCACACAGGCTCTCCACCATCAAAGATGCTAATATGATTATGGTGCTTCGCGACGGCGATATTGTCGAAATAGGCACACACGATGAGCTGATTGCACAGAATGGTTTTTACGCTCAGCTTTACAATAGCCAGTTTGCAAGCAACAATGTTGCATAATATTGTTATAACCCTAAACACAAAGAACCCGTCAGCGTAATGCTGACGGGTTCTTTGTGTTTAGGGTTATTGTATATCAACGCCTGCCAAGGCGATTGAGCCCACAGATTTTATGCGGCATTTGCCTGTTGTTCTTCAAATGCTTGGCGCTCGGCAGCAAGCTCTTCTCGTTGTTGTTCCAGCTCTGCGCGCTGCTGCTCTAGCTCAGAATTCATTTCTTCACTCTCAGTTTCCAGCTGTGCCTGGGTCGATTCCCATGCAAGCTCCTCTGTGTTATCCCCCACAAGCTGAGCCAGTTTTTCGGCGTCCAAAGCCGCTTCAAACTTATCATCGATATTCAGGTAGTATTGAACTCCTTCATCCGCGCTGTATCTAAATCTGATATTACGAAAAGGAATTCCCGCCGCGGTGAGTTTTTCCAAAACCTTTTTACAGTCCTGTGCAAACTGTGCTTTATCGGTGTAGCTGCCCATCAGCTGAATATCAAGCTCCACATAGTCCATCGGGCGTAAGTCCTGATAAGTAAGCTCTTGCTTGGAATTAAGAGGCCCCTCAAGGTGTACACGGGCCGATAAAGAAGAAACAGGGGTTCCGCTAAGTGCCTGAAAGCACATTGTCTCGATTTCAGAGCCAATACGGTATCCGCTCTCATAGCGGTGGGGGCCGTACTGCTCGTATAGAGGGGGAATTATAATAGCACTAACGCTTGCACAGATTAGCACGAAGCAGACGAATCCGCTTAAAAAGTCGTACTTCAGCTTATCTCCGCGATGAAAAAAGTGATTGATCAAAATTTCAATGCCGAGAAAAATCAATACAACAGGGGCAAGCTTTGCAATCGTAATAACATCAAGGCTTGGGTTAAAGAGTACGGCGATGGCTACTACGCCGGTAGCAATCAGCGCAAGCCCCATTGTCAAGGTGCCTACGCGCCGTACCTTTTGCGGCTGTACAGTATCTTTAAAAGAATAGTACGGTGCTTGTGGTTTAGCGCCCTGCTGCTGTGTACCGTCGGGGGCGGTGTCAGAGGTAGGCTCCGACTCGGGTATATGCTCGAACTGTTCGGTATCTAGTTCATTATTCATGATCTTTTCCTCCATATTCTACATAGTCCTCATCCTGCGGGGGGGCAAGACGCTTTTTATTGCCGCCAAATACCAGATGAATGCCCAGTGCAATGATTGCAACCGACACAATCAGCGTAGGAATGTTTCGAATCATTGCATGCAACCATGGTGCTACTTCATAGACCAAGTATAAATAAGGGCTGACAAAATTTTGGAACAGCATATAAATACCAAGTACAATGCAGATGCCTCCAACCAGCGAATGGCGTTTTTTTAGAATCTGCATCCAATCTTTTTTCAGCATATCGTCCAGATCGAACATAAACTTGTCCTCATAATTTAGGCGTTGTTCGTAGGTCATCCCCTTGATGTTAAAGGTATCGAAGAACGAATAGAACCAAATCACAGGCAGTACAATTGCGAAAAAAGGCATGTTTAGAAACCCGGAAACTGCGGTAATCATTGCAAAAGAAAGCATAATTGAAATTCCCTTTTTCATCATGCCAAGGTACATTTGCCCCGCCCCCGGAATAAACGCAAAAATAAAGGTTAAGAAGCTACTTTTTCTCATGATTCAAAACTCCCTTCAAGTCGAAGCTGGTAAAAAATTTATTAATCTCATCAGAAACGTTCTGTCCAAACTCAGCAGTTTTTTCGGTAAAATTCTCAGTCATTACAGTAAGTTTTTCAAAAGGCCTGTCGTCGCTGATTTGCATATCCACACGAAATGCACCACTCGTCCATAAGATCATAGTAAAGCATGCAGCAGCACCCGCTGCAACATATCGGTTTAAGAAGATTACCCGCGCCCGCTGCCTTATACGCTGCAGCACATTTGTTTTCAGCGGTTCCGGCGAAGAAAGCAGAGCGTCATCGCAGAGCAGGGCGGTGTAACGTTCGGTGCAGTGGTCGCAAAAGCTTAAATGCTCCGCAATTTCTAAACGTTCGAGCTCATCGGGTAGTTCATCGAGCAGATCATACAGCGCAATATCGGTTAAATGCCCGTCTTCATTAAAATACTCTTTCACGTCTGTCTTTCCTCCTTTATCAGCTGTTGCAGCAGTACCTTTGCACGGTAGATTTGCGTTTGCACCGTCTTTTTAGGTCTGCTTAGCAGCTGTGATATTTCTTCCACATTCTTTTCCTCAATAAAATACAGTACGGAGACCTTGAGGTACGGCTCCTTTAATGCCTCAATTTTATCCCGAATGTTCTGCTCGGTTTCGCTTGCAATATAAATTTGATCGGGAGTCTCTTTTACAGGGATGTCTGAAAACTGTTCATCTCCGCTGACGATTACTCTTCGCATATAAGCGCTTTTGAGATAATCCTTCGCTTTGTTGGTTGCGATTCTTGCGAGCCATGGCTTGTAGCTTTCCGGCGGGCAGCTATCAATGTGTTGATAGGCAGAGAAAAAAGTGTCTTGCGCAAGATTTTGTGCTTCATGGTAATCGCGCACCATCTGGTAACAGATGGTAAACACAAGCTTTTCGTAGCGTTCAATCAGCTGTGCAAATTCTTCATTTGTCATTGTTTGCTCGTGTTCACCACCTTCATACGTCGTACAGTTAATATAACGACGTGCAGAGCGTATAGTCTTCAAATTTTAAAAATATTTTACCCTATTTTTTATATTATAGCTTCTTTGTTGCCAAACAGGTAGTAGGAACTTAACGAACCATTCTTCAGAACGGGTGAATTAATTGCGGCAAAAGCAAGAAGCAGAGATTTACTCCCTGCTTCTTGCTAAAATAGCATGCATTTTCAAGTACTCAGCGGCCATAAAAGGTTTGCAGATCTTTTATAGCTAATAGCTTTTTGGCGGTACGCGCATCGGTAATTAATACATTGCAGTAATTGCCTTGCAATGCGGCATAAATTGCCTCAGCCAAATGCTCACCGGCAGCCACACAAACCGAAAAATCTTTGGTACACAGTTCTGAAATATCCATGCCGAGAATACGCGCCTCCAACAAGGGGTCGTTAATTTTACCCTCGCGATTGAGAAAATGCCCGAAAATTTCGCCTACGGCACCACCTTCACGAATTTTTCTGATTTCATCGTGGCTAAAATAACCGCTGGTAACATAGATATTGCTCTCTGAAGGTGCGCCAATACTGTACATTGCAATATTAGCTTTTTTTGCTGTTTCAATAACCCATTGAATACTGGAATCCTGATGCAGCGCGTCTTTTACATAGCGGTTGTTGACAACAGCAGGGGCGGGGAAGTAGTAGTAAAACGCATCCAATTTGCCGGCTGTCTGCCGGATGGTATCGTACTGAAAGCCCTTTACATGCTCGGTTAGTGCACCGTTTAGCTGCACAAAGGCAAGATTTTCAATGTGCCGAACGGGCAGTAGGCTTGGAATTTTGGACATCAAATCGCTGAAGGCGAAGCCCACAATATCATTCGCCTGCACAATCTCGAGCAGAAAATCTGCTCCGGCCTGTGCGACATTTTTCTCAGTAATCCGTTGGTCCTCATCGCGGCTTTCAACAATCCGAACATCTTTTAAATGAAAGTAGGAGAGCACTTTATCGCGCAAATCATTTCCTTCTTCAAACGGGTCAATTACAGAAATTTTGATGTATCCGTCTTTTTTAGCATTGCTGATGATTCTTGAAATCTGGGCAACAGAGGTATTGATGCGCCTCGCAATTTCCTCTTGGTTCAAATTTTGCTCATAGTACATTTTTGAGATATCAATCATCCGTTTAAGATTTTCTTTTTTCAAAAGCAGTGTGCCTCCTTTTGCCGATCTTTATTGAACAAAGCAGCCATAAATCTCAATTTGTTTTTATTATAACAAACCGATTGCAATTTGCATATAGTCTAATAGCAAAAAAATGTAAAAAATTAATAATTACTTGAAATTTTTTTCAATAACTATTGACTTGTTTATAGTTTATACATATAATGAAGAAAACCAATACAAATTGAACATTAATTTTACATGTACATACTAAATTGTATTAAAAATAACAACGAAATAGCGAATTGTGTCGAAATAATGTCGTAAGAAAAATAATGCGATATAAATTTACAGGTATTTACCGTAAGCTTTCAGTTGTGTTTTGCTTTAGAGTACCTTGCCGACTGTCACTTCATGCGAATCAGATTTTGTTAACGTTTCACTTTTACATACAACAAGCGAAAAAGGAGTGTAGGCTAATGAGAGCAATGTTACCCAGAGAAAGGGTACTGGCAGCACTGGCACATCAGGTTACAGATCGCGTTCCGCTCGACTTTTGGGCGGTGCCCGAGGTGTGGGAGAAGCTGAAGTGTTATTTTTGTACAGACAGTGAGGAGCAAATTCTCAAAAACCTCAGCATCGATGTCCGCCAATTTCAACCGGATTATATTGGCCCGGAACTTGTAAAGATGCAAGACAACAGTTATTTTGATGCCATGGGTGTTCATAGGCGCGTTGTTAAAAATGAGTTTTGTGAGTATGAGGAATATGCAAGTTCTCCGCTGGGTTTTGCCGAAACAGTAGAAGATCTCGAAAAGTACGATAAGTGGCCCAATATCGACAACTGGGATTTTAAAGCGCTCTCAAACAAAATTGGTGACGCGCATAAAACCTACTACATAAAGGTTGAAACAGGCGGATTGTTTGAGCTGGCATGGGCACTTAGAGGGTATGAACAGTTTATGATGGACATGGTGCTGGAACCGGAAATTGCACATGATATCATAGGTCGGTTGACCGATTTCTACTGCGAATATGTTCGCCGTACCATGGATAACGCTGGTGAAAAATACGACATGGTCTATACCTACGACGACATAGCGGCGCAAAACACCTTGCTGATGTCCAAAGCGATGTGGGCCGAATTCGTTAGGCCTTACCATCAGCAGCTCAATCGGGTTATCAAAAGCTATGGAAAAACCGTGATGTATCACTCCTGCGGTGCAATTTACGATATGATTGAGGATTTGGCAGAGCTCCCCATCGATGTTCTCAACCCAATACAGCCCAACGCGGCCGGTATGGATATGGACAAGATTAAGAAAAACTATGGGGACAGGCTTTGCTTCCACGGCGGAATTGATATCCAGTTTACTCTGCCAAAGGGCACAAAGCAGGACGTTGAAGAGGCAGTAAAGCGTGTAACCAAGGCGTTGGGAAAAGGCGGGGGCTATATCTTAACCAGTGCCCATTATATTCAGGCAGACACACCGGTAGAAAATATTATTACGATGTTTGAAACGGCACAAAGCCTACCTCCGCAAGAAGCATAGGAGCATCAGACATAAAATCATTTTTGGGGTAAGGGGCGATTTATTATGAGCGATCATCATAACGAAGAACTTCAGTATCATGTCCATTTAAAAGCAGGGGATGTAGGCAAGTATGTCATTCTACCGGGGGATCCCAAACGCTGCGAAAAGATTGCGAAACATTTTGATCATGCCGTTTTTGTGGCAGACAATCGCGAATATGTCACCTATACCGGCTACCTGGACGGTGAAAAAGTTAGTGTCACCTCCACCGGCATTGGCGGCCCATCCGCCGCAATTGCTATGGAAGAACTGGTGAGAGTCGGCGCAGATACTTTTGTGAGAATCGGCACCTCGGGTGGTATGGCAATGGAGGTTAAAGGTGGCGATGTTGTTGTAGCTTCCGGGGCTATCCGTATGGATGGTACCGGCAAGGAGTACATACCTGTTGAATTCCCCGCTGTTGCAAACCATGAAGTGGTAAACGCACTTGTCAAAGCTGCCGAGCAGCAGGGAAAAACCTATCACGTAGGCGTTGTTGAGTGCAAAGATTCTTATTACGGGCAGCACGAACCGGAAGTAAAACCCATTGGTTATGAGCTGATGAACAAATGGCAGGCATGGGTAAAAGGCGGTGCGCTCACCTCTGAAATGGAATCAGCGACACTGTTTATTGTCGGCAGCTGCCTCAGAGTGCGCGTTGGCTCGGTTTTGTTGGTCTGCGGAAATCAGGAGAGAGAGAAAGCAGGGCTTGACAATCCTCGTTCGTCCGACACCGAAATCGCAATCGATGTTGCGATTCAAGCGCTTCGCAACTTGATTAAAGCGGATAAGGAAAAGGCAGCAAGATAAAACAAAACAATTGGAAGATGGTGTACAAATGGATAAACGAAAAATTATTATAGATACAGATTGTGGTTCAGATGATGCTATGGCAATAGCGATGGCACTCAATGATCCCAGCGTCGAAATACTCTTTTTTACAACCGTACACGGAAATGTATCGGCAGAGCAGGCTGCCATCAATACTCTTATTACCATTGAACATTCAGGCAGCTATGAACCGTCTGTTTACCTTGGCTGCCAAAAACCGCTCCTGCGTGAATCGGTTTTTGCTTACGAAACCCACGGAAAAGACGGTATGGGCGATATTGGGCTAAAGGTAAAAAAACTTTCAATAGCCGAAGGCAATGGTGTGCTGAAAATACTTGATGCACTTCGCGATTCTGAAGCTGGTGAGATAGAAATTATTACACTTGGCACCTTGACCAATATTGCAGTCGCGATGATGCTTGACCCCGACGCGATGAGAAAAGTAAAACGCATTTCGATGATGGGCAGTGCCGGTCTGGGCTACGGAAATGTCTCACCTGTGGCAGAGTTCAACATCTGGCAGGATGCCGAGTCTGCAAAAATCGTTTTGGACTTTGGTGTTCCGCTGTTGTTTGTGGGGTGGGATGCCTGTCTTGGTGAGGCTATGCTCCACAAAGACGATATTGAAAAAATTCGTACAGGCAGCGATCTTGGAAGATTTTCGATCGACTGTAACCGCCAGCTGATGGAGCTGAATACAAAGCGTTTTGGTGAGCCTGTTTTGGATATGGCAGACCCGGCAGCAATGGCGGCGATTCTTTATCCTGAATGCATTCGAGAATGCGACGATTACTATTGTGATGTAGACATCTCAAAAGGCATCAGCTACGGTGCGGTTCTGGTTGACCGCTGTCATGATATGCCCAATAAGCCAAACGCAGCAGTGTGCAGTGCCCTGATTGGTGAAAGATTTAAGGAATACCTGTACAGAACGCTTTGTGAATCACAACGCTAATGTACAGCAATATTCAAAAGGGAGATTAATAGTACAGTGAAAATGAAAAACTGTTTCAACCCGTTTACTTACGTCTTGTTCCTTTTTATGGGCTGCTTTTTCGCCGGAAACCAATTGATGGTACATTACGTCAGTGCATCTTTCGGCGCAACAGAAATACAGCTTAGCATGATCATCAGCGCACTTTATGTCGGGTCTATGCTAATGGTACTGCTTCTGGGCGAGCTGTCCGAACGGATTGGAAAACGGTTCGGTGTTATAATTGCTGCAATATCTTATTCCATCGGGGCCTTGTTCATCGCCCTTTCGGGAAACCTAAAAATGTCGGTGCTATCCTTCTTTCTTTTTGGCTGCGGCTCAGGCGGTTTGGAAGGTGTAATGTTCTCTCTCATCGGAGACTACAACGGGGAGGAAACCAATAAGCATATGAACCTTACCCAGGCAGTATTCAGCATCGGTGCGGTTTTTGGGCCTATTGTAATCGACCGTCTGCTCACAGTAGTCAGCTACAAAGTGGTGTACAGTGTTATGTGGTTGTTTATGGGTATTCTTGCAATCGTGTTCCTGTGCTCCCGCTCTATCGATAGTTTCTCTGTGAAGAGCAGTAAAGGCGCGAGTGGCGGGCTTACCATCTTTAAGCTTGCGCGCAACCCCGCAATGTTCCTTTATATGCTGATACTGATGATAGCCATTGGCTGCGAAACGGCGGTTACCTACTGGCTGGTGAATTACTTTGACTTACTGGGGGCTGTAAGTTTAGGTGCATTTGGTTTGTCGCTGTACTGGTTTGCCAGCATTCCGGGCAGGGTATTGGGCTCAAGAATTTATAATCAGAGCAATTTCTTAAAGCTATGCTTTCTACTTTGCAGTGTCGGAATTATCGTTCTGCTGGTGTTGCCAAGCCCCTTGCTCAAACTGTTCGGTGTGTTGATTATCGGAATTGCACTTGCGCCGGTATATCCAAGCATCAGCACGCTGGGCGGCAGGCTGTTTCCCAAGAACTCAGCAGCGGCATTCTCTCTAATGGTTTTTTCGTGCGGGTTGGGTGGAACCATAGCACAGCCTATCATCGGTGCAGTCTCAAGGGCAGCGTCTATCACCGTAGTCTATACTGCAATCTCTGTTATAATGGTGATACTTGCGGGCTTAGTTGTTCTTGGAGGCAAAGCGTCTCGGCATAATACAATTGGTGAAGAGCAAAAAACAGAAAGATAGAAAGGCTTTGTGTGTCTAGTAAATGCAGCAAGTTGCCAGCTATATAAATGCAAAATTGCTGTATTTATCAATAGAACCTTTAAAAATTAAAGGATTATGAGGAGGAACTACCATGTCAGAAAAGAAAAAGTACTCGTTTCAGTCGGACTTTAGCATGCTTGCCCTGCTTCTCATCCCTATTGCAGTTGCTGTTAACTTCGTCGGCGGGCAGCTTGCAGTGGCACTGAAAATTCCCCTGTATCTCGATTGCATCGGCACCATTTTGGTTGCAATGCTGTGTGGGCCGTGGGTAGGCGGTCTTGCGGGCCTGGTTACCAATCTGGTTCTCGGCATCTCCAACCCCACCTTCTTTATATTTGCAATCGTCAACGTATCCGTCGGTATCGTAACGGGTTTCTGCGCAAGATGGAATGGTTTTTCTGTGTGGTGGAAATGGCTTATCTCTATGTTCTTAATGGCAATTACCTCTCTCATTATTGCGGCACCAATCGTTGTACTCGCCTTTGGCGGTGTTACGGCTTCCGGCACCTCGCTGATTACAGCAACCTTGATGGCGACAGGCTCCAATATCTGGAAAGCTGTATTCTCCACCGAGCTTGTTTTCACAGTTACCGACCGTATCATCTCTTTCGTCATAACTTATCTCATTATACGCGTTATTCCTGCCAGAACACTGATCAAATTCTCCTGCGGTGAACATTACATTAAAAAAGCAAAAGAGAGTAAAGTAGGCTAGGGAGTTCCGAAAATACTAATTTTAGAAGAAATCTAATAAAATGCCAGATTCCGCCCTCTGGCAATGGAGGGCGGAATTACCGAAAAATGAAAAGGAGTGCTTCAGATATGTGGCAAGAGAAGCTCCGGATACATAAAAACAATGCAATAGCCGACTTATATCCGTTTGCAAAACTATGGATTTTGGCTTTGTACTCTGTTTGCAGTATGATACTGGGTACAGTTAAAGTCGATGGATATCCGGTGTATATGATGGGTGCATTCATTGTTGTTCCGATAATTGTATTAGCTACTGGCATTTGGAATAAATTTATTACCGTATTCAAAAAAATTGTTTTTCTTTGTGTATTTATCGTGGTTGTTCAAGCACTGCTCGTAAAGGGTAACGAAATTGTGTGGAGCATGAGTGTTTTTGGCCTGTTTGACCTTACGGTTTATAAAATTGGGCTTCAGACAGGGCTCAACCTAATGTTTACAATCTTTAACATCGGCGGTATTTTTGCATGGTTTTTCCAGTGTACCGAAAATAAAGAACTGATTTGCGCCTGTGAAAAGAAGGGAATGTCTCCCAAAGCGGCTTATGTTCTACTTTCCACACTGCAAATGATTACCGTACTGCAGCAAAACTCCAAGGTGATTATGAATGCACAGCAGGCGCGCGGTGTAGAAACACAAGGGAATCTGCTGGTTCGTACAAAAGCGTTTATTCCATCTATGATTCCTCTCATCTTAGGCTCAATTTCAAATACGGAGGAACGGGTGTTAACGCTGGAGTCCAAAGGGTTTTCGGTGCAGTGTCAAAAGACACATATTTTTGATGTGACACCAAGCGGCAACGAGAAAAAAGCAATTATCGTTGCGATTATTATAACGACTTTAGTAATTGTCTGGAGGGTGCTGATGTGGGTGTTGTAATTGAGTTCAAGGATGTTACCTACAGTTATCCATTGACGACCGTACCCGCCATAAAAAATGTGAACTTTGCTATTGAGCAAGGTAAATTTTACGGAATAATCGGCGAAAACGGTTCGGGCAAAACTACACTTTGCAGCTTAATCCGCGGGTTTGCTCCCAGCTTTTTTAAAGGCGAGCTGGAGGGGCAGGTTCTGATTGATGGAAAGCCGACCGTAGAATACAGCGAGGGAGATTTAGCGCTTCGCATCGGATATGTTTTTCAAAACCCGTTTAATCAAATTTCGGGCGTAAAAGAGACGGTGTTTGAAGAGGTTGCATTTGGGCTCGAAAATTTCGGAGTCCCGGTCGATGAGATCGAAGCGCGTGTCAATGCGGTTATGAAGCTGACGAAAATCGAGCATCTTGCCGAGAAAAACCCGTTTGAGCTTTCCGGCGGGCAGCAACAGAGGGCTGCACTGGCTTCTATTATTGTGCTGGAACCCGACATCATTGTAATTGACGAGCCGACCTCACAGCTTGACCCGGAAGGAACCGAAAGCGTTTTTGAAATTATTGCTGCTATGAAAGAAGCGAAAAAAACCGTCATTCTTGTTGAGCATAAGGTTGACCTAATCGCCGAATATGCCGATGAGGTCTTTGTATTCAGCAATGGGGAGCTCATCCGAAGCGGCGCTAAACAGGATGTGCTGACGGATATTTCTTTAATGGAGCATGGGGTACAGCTGCCGCAAATGGCAATTTTGGGCGATAAACTAATCCAACGCGGGTTAAAGCTTGACTATATCCCCATTACCGAACAGCAGGCGAAAGATGTTATCGGCAAGTTGATAAGCAGGGAGGCGTAACAATGGCATATATATCGCTTAAAGATGTAAGCTTTGAATATCCCGGTGGGTTTTTGGCGGTCGACAACATCAGTTTGGAAATTGAAAAGGGTGAGAACGTAGCCATTGTCGGGCAGAACGGTGCAGGCAAAACAACAACTGTTAAAATGCTCAATGGCTTGCACAAACCCACCAAAGGCGATGTGCTAATCGGTGATATGAACACAAAAGATCATACTACTGCGCAGGTTTCTCGGGTAGTAGGGTATGTTTTTCAAAACCCGGACGATCAGATCTTTCACTCCACTGTATTGTCGGAGGTTGAGTTTGGCCCGAAAACCCTAAAGTTTGACGAGGAAAAGAAAAATAAGCTCATTGATTACGCTCTAGAGCTGACGGGCTTGACGCAATTTAAGGATGAGAACCCTTACAATCTGCCGCTTTCCGTGCGTAAGTTTGTCACCATTGCTTCCATTATCGCTATGGATGATGAGGTTATGATTTTTGATGAACCTACGGCAGGGCAAGATTTGACGGGAACAAGACGTCTTTCGTCCATTCTGAAAACACTTCATGAAAGCGGAAAGACCGTCATCACCATTACCCACGATATGGAGTTTGTAGTGCAGAATTTCAAGCGTGTAATCGTTATGGCAAATAAAAAAGTTGTTGTTTCGGGTAGCCCACAAGAAATTTTTTGGAACATGGAGGCCCTGAAAGAAGCAATGTTGAAGCAGCCATATATCAGCCGTTTGTGCAGGCAGCTAGCGATTGGCGATGGTGTCATTAAGCTTGATGACGCAATTGATGCAATCTGTGCTGTGGCACAAGGGCAAGTGGCTGTTCCCTAACAAAAAGCCTATCCTAACCCTCACCAATGTATAAATCAGAAAAGCCCGCCATATGGCGGGCTTTTCTGATTTATGCTATTGTTTGGTAGTTGGTGCTGCATTCTGAATAGGTGCATTTGCCTGACGGATTGCCTGAACGATTCCGTCTGAAATCCCCAGTGCAGCTTTGTAAATATTGAGGGGGTCGCAAAGCTGCTCATACTCCTCAGGGCTTACCATATAGCCGAGCTCACAAAGCAAAGAGGGCGTGTGCGTCATTTGCGTAACACGGAAGGTGGCAGGCAGAACACCGCGGTTCCTACGCCCGGTGGCTTTGCTGAGCTTATCGGAAATAGCTTCGCCAAACGGAATGGCCAATTCTTCGTTGTAGTAAATCTCAATGCCCTTTGCATTGGTACTGTCGGTGCTTTCTGCCGTAGAGTTAAGGTGAAACGACAGGTAGAAGTCAGCGCGTAGATCACGTGCAATGTCCATTCGCTGCTCGTAGCTCAAACGTTCATCGTTTGTCTGGGTCATATGAACGGTAGCCCCCATCGCTTTTAGTCTCAGGTACGCGGCATATGCATTCATATAGTTAAGCTGGCTCTCAGTAGGGCCGGTTTGCCCCGCAACCCCAAGCGCGCCGGGGTCGTTGCCGCCATGCCCTGCGTCCACAATAATGGTGACACCCTCCAGTGGCTTAGCAGGGTTGTCTGAAAGCTTTGGTGTGTTCTTTGCACGAATCAAAACACTATCATCGGCAAACTCCACATTGTAACCCCAAAGGCGTTTGTTATCTTTTACTTCAAACGTTACAGTAGTGGAATTCTCTGCACTGTCATACTCGGCTTTCACAGAACCGAACAGCTTGCTAGGCTGTGAATTAAACGATAGCCCTGTGTTTAGCGTGGTATTGTAAAACTTTATTTTCAGCGCATCTTCGCCGTATTCTGAGATGTAATATGGCTTTCCGTTGGCCTGCATGGTGTAGGTTTCGCCAATAGAATCCTCTGTAAAGGTTATACTGTTTACAGTAGTATTGATGTCAATTTTACCCTCCAGCACTTTGACATCTTCCTTGTGGATGTAGCCGCCGCAGCTCAGCTTATAATAATCGTCGCTGCTTTCTACGATATAATCGGTTGCACCTTTTTCCACTGAGGTAATCATCTTGCCACGGAATTGATTCGTATCGTTGACGGAACTGGTATCTCCGCGCATATCGGTAATTTCCAGCGCAAACTTAGAGTTTTTGCCAACTGCCAGCAGTTCCCCGCTCGATGTATAGGTTGTGTTTTTACCGCCGTAACTCATGGCGTAGGTGAGCTTGCCAATGCGGGTTGTTTCCTCAGCAGGGTAGTTGCCGAGCAGTGTTACCTTTGCTGAAAAAACAGCAGGAACCCCTGTAGCGGCCGCCGCATATTGTTTGAGTGGTACGGTGCGCCCATCTACCTGAACCGATACCGAAGCACCTGAAGGTGCGGTGCAGGTGATGGTAAACTCTTCGCCGACTCGTACTCCCTCATCATATTTCGGAAAGATACTGCTCTGTCGCATCTCGGAAATTTTACTTGGCGAAACCATATTAGGGTCATAACGGGAGATGGTAACCGTTTGGGATTTTTCACCCTGTACAAAACGGAAACTGTTTTCACCTAAATTCAGATTCACCAGGGTGCCAAAGGTGCCTCCGGGTGCCTGCGGCACCTCATTCCCGTTCATCGTGACGGACAAGCTGGGGTCGGAAGTACCCATAATATAGTAGGTTTTGTAGCTTGTATTAATCTTGTTTATAGGGCGTGTGATGTTAAATTCCTGTGGAATACTCAAATCGACAGTAAGATGTGCCTGTTCTTCGGCTGCGGTTAAGGGGTTAAATACCGCGGAAAGGCTGCTCGCCACATCAAAAAAGTTATCCTTGATGGACGAATAGCTGTGTATCACACAGCCGTCTACATCATTCTGATTGTTCACAAAAAGCTGCAGGTTTAGCTCTTGCGCGCTGTCAAAGTAGCCATTGTCGGCAACGGGTGAAAAAATGCGGTTTGCGGCATTGCCGGTATAAAGGGCAACCTGGTTTTCATCTGCAAACTGCTTCCATCCGGCAAGCTGCAGGGCATAGCCACCGCTATCGGTTTGGGCATTAATATTCGGCACCACAAAGTCCAGCAGCTTCTGCTGTGCCCATGCTGTGTGGTCTGCATAACCGCTAAAAGCTTCCGTGTCAAAAGGCTTGTCGGTCATAACACCGAGCTTTACGGTGGGGCGCGCACTCTTTACCGTGCTATGGATATTACTGATTAGGTTGGTTAGAAGCTGTATCTTTTCCTCCTGTGTAGTGCGGATTTCAAAATCCGGAGTAGGGTAGGCATAGTTTTTAAGCAGAATACCATTTAAGTCATAGTTTTTGGCGAGCTCCCCTACGGCGGAAACCACAAGCTCCTGCGTAAACGGCTCACTGGGGTTGAGATACAGCTTGCCATTTGCAGAAACCACATACTCGCTGTTTTTTACCGCAATATTCTTTTTGCTTGCAGGCAGCTTGCCGGTATCCGCAACCAAAAACGGATCAACCACGGCGGTAACTTTAATATTATGCTTGGCGGCTTGCGTTACCAGATAATCAAGCGGGTCAAGGCGATCCCAGTTAAAAAGAAAGCTTGTCTTTTTTGTGGTCAGGTATTCACTGTATTCGTATGCCTTGGAATGATACATTGCTCCGCTGCCGGTAACAGCTTCAAAAAAAATATTATTAAAGCCGTACTGTGTGGCAAATGCTACAATGCGGTCCAGCTCAAGTTTTTGATCTTTCTTTGAAAGATTGGGGGCAGACGGAAAATCAATGTTATGGCCTGTTGCCACGTAAAGTCCATTTACCTTATCCGATGTGCTGTATTTCAGCGGAGACACCGCAAAGGCAGGTACCGGCAAAAGCGATGCTGCCAGAACAAGGGCGAGCATCAGAGCACAGGCACGTTTGATGTTTGGTTTCAATGTTATCTCTCCTATATCACAGTTCAAAATCGCTTTTGTCAAAGGCGGGCAGCTTGTTTGGCTTTTTGGGAATACGTTTGAGCGGGGAATAACGGAATGCCCTGCATTTAAAGTATGGGTCAACAATCCCCTTTTTTTCACAAAGAATCATTAAATTATCCTTTGAAAGCTCCCCATGGCTGCAGTAGCTGCATGAAGGCTCAATCTTATTAGAAAACAACTTCGATTTCATAGCGGCACCCCCTTTATTTGTATGAAAATACGAGTAACATTATATGATAAAAAACGTAGCTTTTATAAATATAATTATCGTTTTGGCGGTTGCCCTGTAAAAGGCGAGCCAAAGGTATTAAAATAAAACAGAATAGTTGCAAGGCAGCGATTGTATCATAAAACGGTCTCAAACGCAGGTTTCTACTTGCACCAGGAGCAAATTTTCGTGCTAAGTTGCGTAAAGACCGTTTCCGATGTGATAAAACACATTTGCCAAACGGCAAATATCGCGCTGCGAGCGATATTCAGCCCGAAGGCTAAATGCTTGTTTTATTATATCAAATTTGCAGAAAAAAGTCTTGAAACTTACAAAAATAATAGTTTTTTGCACAGGAAATTTCTGTAGCACGCCGCTTGCAAATTACATGAAAATGGGGTAGGGTAGTAATAGAAGAAAACAATCGGGAGGACTTTAAATATGACGAAACTGATGATATTTGATTTGGACGGCACTCTGCTCGATACCATTCACGACCTTGCCGCCGCCACCAACTGGGTGCTGGAACGACATGGTTACCCTACACACCCCACCAAAGCATATCACTATTTTGTGGGTGACGGTGTGCTGATGTTAATTACTCGCGCCTTACCGGAAGAAGCCCGTATCCCCGAAATAATTGCACAGCTGAAAACGGAGCAGGTTGCTTACTATAACGAACATATGCTCGACAGCACCAAGCCTTTTGCAGGTATCTCCGAGGTGCTGGAAGAGCTGCAAAATAAAGGCTATGCGCTTGCAGTTGTCACCAATAAGCCAAATGAGCCTGCGCAGCAGCTGGTAAAAGACTTTTTCCCAAAAATCAACTTTATGCAGGTGTTTGGCCAGCGCGACGGTATTCCTCATAAGCCGGACCCAACCTGTGTCAATATGGTAATAGAACAATCGGGCTTTTCGAAGGACGAAACTTTGTACTTCGGCGATTCAGATGTAGATATGCTTGTTGCAAAGAATGCAGACGTTAGGGGCATTGGTGTTTTGTGGGGATATCGCACAAAAGAGGAACTGGAAAAAGCAGGGGCATATACCGTTATTGACAAAGTTGAAGATATTCTTTCTATCGCTGAAAAAAATGGTTGACAATTTCAGAGAATTGCAATATGATAGGAACAACAATTTAATACACCATTTAAAAGCGATGATAGAGATTGTTTTGTCGTACATCATTTTCAGAGAGCCGGCGGTTGGTGCGAGTCCGGTAATGGCAGGTAAAACTTATCACTCTTGAGCTGGGTCTTGAAAAATTTTGAGTAGAGTAACCTCGTATGACTGCGTTATGGTCGGGAATTTGTTAGAATTCTGCTGAGTGCACAAGTAATTGTGCAATTTGGGTGGTACCACGGGTTTATTTAGTAGCTCGTCCCAATTTTGGGATGGGCTATTTTTGCGTTTAAAAAATTAAAATTCAAACAGGGGGTATAACAATGGAAGCACGTTTGCAAGAAATTGCGCAGCGCATTAGAACCTTAAGGGATATTCTCGAAATTCCGGTAGAGGAAATGGCACAAAAAACAGGTGTTTCTGTAGAAGAATACAGTAATATGGAGAGCGGCGAAAACGATTTTTCGTTTACCTTTCTGTATGAATGCTCCAAGATTTTTGGTGTAGACCTTATGGAGATTGTCACCGGAGAAAAGCCAAAGCTTTCTTTTTACTCTATTGTGCGTAAAGGCACGGGGTTGCCCATCAAGCGCAGAAAGGGCTTTACCTACCAACACCTCGCGTATCTGTTTAAAGATAAAGTTGCCGAGCCGTTTCTGGTTACCGCACCGTATAGCGAAGAGGAACAGAACCAGCCGATCCATCTTTCCTACCACAAGGGGCAGGAGTTCGACTTGGTGCTCAAAGGCTCGCTGAAATGCGCGATGGAAGGTCACACTGAGATCTTGCATGAAGGCGACGCCATCTACTACGATTCCGGAAAAGGGCACGGTATGATCGCAACCGGCGGTGAAGACTGCACGTTTTTAGCGGTGGTTTTGAAGGAGGAGGAATAATCGATGGATATGGAAAACTTTTACGAACGCTTTTGTGATGAGAAATTTACAAAACGCGGCGTTTTATGTGATTTTTCAATAAAATATGAGCAGAACTATAACTTTGCTTACGATGTCATGGATGAAATTGCCCGCTTGCAGCCTAACCGCCGAGCTATGATTTGGTGCAACGAAGCAGGCGAAGAGCATACCTACTCCTTTGCAGACCTCAAGCGCATGAGCGATAAAACCGCCAATATGCTGCGTTCGCACGGTGTGCAAAAGGGTGATATGGTTATGCTGGTGCTCAAACGCCATTTTGAGTTTTGGTTCACCATTTTGGCTCTTCATAAGCTTGGAGCAGTTGCAATTCCCGCGACCAATCTGCTCACGAAAAAAGACTTTGAATACCGTTTTGAGGCTGCCGGTGTTAAGGCGATTCTTTGTACCGCTGACGGCGAGGTGGCTGACCATGTGGATATGGCATGCGAAGAGTATAAGAGCCTTTGTGCGAAAATTATTGTCAACGGTAGGCGCGAAGGCTGGGATTATTTCACCGATGAGGTGGAGAAGGCTTCCGAAGAGTTTGAGCGCGTTGAAACCGAGGCTCACGAGCCAATGCTGCTGTATTTCACTTCCGGCACTACAGGCTACCCAAAAATGGTCATCCATGATCACACTTATTCACTCGGTCACATCATCACTGCAAAGTACTGGCATAATGTCAACCCCGACGGCATCCATCTCTCAATCTCCGATACAGGCTGGGGCAAAGCGGCTTGGGGTAAGCTGTATGGTCAATGGATCTGTGGCACCACGGTATTTGTCTACGACTTTAACAAATTTGTACCCGGTGACATTTTGGCAATGATCGAAAAATATCGCATTACAACCTTTTGTGCCCCGCCAACCATGTACCGCTTCTTTATCAAAGAGGGTATGGAGGGCTACGATCTTTCGTGCCTGAAGTATGCCACCACCGCGGGCGAGGCGCTCAACCCCGAGGTTTACAACCGTTTTCTGGAATATACCGGGCTTAAACTGATGGAGGGCTTTGGCCAGACAGAAACCACTCTCGTGCTTAACAACCTTGTAGGCACTACACCAAAAGTAGGCTCTATGGGTAAGCCATCCCCCATGTACCATGTCGATCTTGTGGATGAAAACGGCAACAGCGTAGAGCCGGGTGTTACCGGCGAAATCGTCCTGCGTACGAGGGACGGCGTAAGACAGCCCGGTTTGTTTATGGGCTACTACCGCAACGAAAAGCTTACGAATGACGCGTGGCATGATAACCTCTACCATACCGGAGACACAGCTTGGAGGGATGAGGACGGGTTCTTTTGGTACGTTGGCAGAACCGATGATGTCATTAAGGCATCCGGATACCGCATTGGCCCCTTTGAAATTGAAAGCGTGCTGATGGAGCATGCAGCAGTTTTGGAATGCGCGGTCACCGGTGCCCCCGATCCTGTCCGCGGCCAGGTGGTGAAAGCTACCATAGTGCTCACCAAGGCTTATCAGCCGTCCGATGCGTTGGTTAAGGAGCTGCAGGAGTATGTGAAAAAGCAGACTGCACCTTACAAATACCCGCGTATTGTAGAATTTGTAACGGAACTACCCAAAACCATCAGCGGCAAAATTAAGCGCGTTGATATCCGCAACAGCGACAATAATAAATAGCACCCCAGGCAGACGCGCAGTTTTCTGCGCGTCTGTTCTTGTGTGTTGCTTTTTATGATATCATAAAAAGCAAATAGATATTTTTTGTAAAAGGAGAGAGCAGTTGTGTATGAACTAATCCAAGCGGGGGAACGAACCTATTACATCAATTGTCCGGCGAAAATGGGAATTTACCGCACGGATGGAAATGGTGTTTACTTAATTGACAGCGGCAATGACAAAGAAGCGGGTAAAAAACTGCTAAAAATAATAAACGAAAACAACTGGGAGCTGCTTGCGATAGTCAATACTCACTCAAACGCTGACCATGTCGGCGGCAACCGCCTTTTACAAGAGCGGACAGGCTGTAAAATCATTTCTACAGGCATTGAAAATGCCTTTGCTCAATATCCTGTTTTGGAGCCATCGTTTTTATATGGAGGGTATCCGTGCAAAGAGCTGCGCAACAAATTTTTGATGGCAGAACCAAGTGCGCCAACAGGCACGGTAGAAACCGCTTTGCCGAAAGGGTTGGAATACATTCGGCTGGGTGGGCACTTCTTTGATATGATTGGTATACGCACTTCGGATAACGTCTGCTTTCTTGGAGACTGTGTATTCGGTGAAAACATCATCAGCAAATACCACTTATCCTTTATTTATGACGTAAGAGAGTTTTTAAACACTTTGGATATGGTGGAGCAATTGGAGTGCAGGCTGTTTGTTCCCGCCCATGCAGAAGCGGCAGAGGATATCAGACCGCTGGTGCAGGTTAACCGCGATAAAGTTTACGAGATTATTGATGTACTTTTAGAAATTTGCAAAACACCGTTATGCTTTGAAGATATTCTAAAAGAAATCTTTGACCGCTATTCTCTGAACATGGATTTTGGGCAGTATGTGCTTGTGGGAAGCACGGTGCGCTCTTATTTATCGTATCTGCACGACGAAAAGAGATTAGATGCGAACTTTGTCCAAAACAAACTGCTATGGAAAACAGTTGAATAAAATTTAATGCGGAAAACAAAAGAACATCTCAAAGGATGTTCTTTTTTGCGCAAAATACACTTTTTTCTTCTTTTCTGAATATCATGCTATATCACCGATATTTTTTGCAGAGGGAGGGAAAGTGGTGCAAAGCTACAAACGCAGGCATAGGAGAATAGAACTGGTAAAGATTATGATTGTGATAACCGCCGTTTTGCTGCTGGTTGTGCTGATCGATATGAAAATGCGTCCCTCCGTGGAAACTATGACTGCTTATCAGGCTCGATTGTATGCAATACAAACCATTAACGATGCAGTTGCAAAAGAGTTGGACGCAGAAAAAGTAACATACGATTCTATGGTGAAGTTGAGCACCTCTGCGGACGGTATGGTTACCGCCGTTGAAACAGATATGCTCGCACTTAACCGGCTTAAGGTGGGAATCACCAATTCGGTTGCGCAGGAACTAAAGAAGTTGGAAACAGCTGATCTTAAAGTGCCGATGGGTACCCTGTTTGGCGGGCAAATGTTTACAGGCCGAGGCCCCTTGATGGGCTTTCGTATTTTGCATGTGGGGTACGTACAAAGTGAAATTATCAATCAATTTGACTCTGCGGGCATCAATCAAACCCGCCACCAGATTATGCTGCGCATTTCGATCAATATTAACGCTCTGATACCGGGGTACAGTGCGGATACAGAGGTTACTACCAATATGTGCATTGCTGAAACCATTATTGTTGGTACTGTGCCCGATGCTTTTACAAAGGTGACAGGTGACAACGGCAGCACAATTTCGAAATTGAACGATTATCGTGCGGATAACGCGCTCGAATAATTGCGAATTCTAGCAGAATTAGTTCTATCGTTTTTGCCAAGAATATGCTATAATGTATCAGTATTGCTTGTACAAGAACGGAGGCAATTACGCAATGAATCTGCAAGAAGCAAAAAAGCGTGTGGAGGAGTTAACCTCCACACTGGAATATCACAGCAATCGCTACTACGTGTTGGATGACCCCGAAATTGAGGATTACGAGTACGACAAACTGCTGCATGAGCTAATCGAGCTGGAAGAACAATACCCCGAGCTGCATCATCCGAACTCGCCAACCTCGCGCGTGGGCGGCAAGGCACTGGGTCAGTTTGAGCGTGTTGTACACGAGGTTCAAATGGGCAGCTTGCAAGACGTATTCAGCGCGCAGCAGCTGCGCGACTTTGACAGACGCGTACGAGATAGCCTCCTCAATCCGGCTTATGTGGTAGAACCTAAAATAGACGGGCTTTCTGTTTCGTTGGAGTATCGTGACGGTGTATTTGTGCGAGGTTCCACCCGCGGTGACGGGCTCGTCGGTGAGGATGTCTCCGCCAATCTTCGCACCATCCGCTCAATCCCCCTGAAATTAACCGAACCTCTGCCGTTTGTTGAAGTTCGCGGTGAGGTTTTTATGCCGCACGAAAGCTTTGAGGCGGTTGTAAAAGCACAGGAGCTAAACGAAGAAAAGCCATTTAAAAACCCGCGCAATGCGGCGGCAGGCAGCTTGCGCCAGAAAAACCCTAAAATCACCGCCACCCGCAAGCTGAATATCTTTGTCTTTAATCTTCAACAAATACAGGGCAAAAAGATTACCGCACACAGCGAAAGCCTTGACTATATGAAAAGCCTTGGCTTTCCCGTGTCGCCATCCTACCAGCGCTATACGAATATCGAGGACGTTATCGCCGAAATTAACCGCATCGGCGAGCAGCGCAATGCCTTTGGCTTTGATATCGATGGCGCTGTTGTAAAGGTGGACAACCTTGCCGACCGCGAACGGTTGGGTGCCACTGCAAAATATCCGCGCTGGGCGGTGGCATTTAAATATCCGCCTGAAGAAAAAGCCACAAAGCTGCTTGCAATCGAAATCAATGTAGGCAGAACAGGCGTTCTTACCCCAACTGCAATCTTCGAGCCAATCACTTTGGCGGGCACAACGGTCAGCAGGGCAACGCTGCACAATCAGGACTATATCAACGAAAAAGGTATCTCCATTGGTGACACTGTACTGGTACGTAAAGCAGGGGAGATTATACCCGAGGTGTTATCGGTTGTAGAGCATGCCGGCAATGAGCCTGTATACCAGATTCCGTCGGTTTGCCCGGCGTGCGGGTCTCATACCGTCCGCGAGCAAGACGTAGCGGCGGTGGTTTGCGTCAACCCCGATTGTCCTGCGCAGCTGCTGCGCAACCTCATCCATTTTGCATCGCGCGATGCAATGGATATTGACGGGCTTGGGCCTGCCATTGTAGAATCTCTGGTAAATGAGGGGATTGTGAAGTCCGCCGCCGACCTATATGAGCTAAACGTACAAGATGTCGCTTGCCTTGAGCGTATGGGTGAAAAAAGCGCCAACAATCTTATTTCTGCTATCGAAAGGTCAAAATCCAACGATCTGGGTAAGTTGATTTTTGCACTTGGTATTAAAAACATTGGTCAAAAAGCGGCAAAGCTGCTCGCGCAGCGCTTTGGCAATATGGATACCCTCGCTGCTGCCTCGCAGGAGGAGATCTCTGCAATTGACGGAATGGGTGCTGTTATGGCGCAGTATGTGCATGAGTTTTTTGCACAGCCGCAGTCACAGCATCTAATTGAGCGGCTAAAGGCAGCAGGGGTGAACATGCAGGCAGATACTGCAAAGGCAGGCGATAAGCTGATAGGGCTTACCTTTGTTCTTACCGGCACTCTGCCCACCATGACCCGCGACGAGGCTTCCCAAATGATCGAAAGTCTTGGCGGAAAAACCTCCTCGTCGGTCTCGAA
This sequence comes from Hydrogenoanaerobacterium sp., assembly GCF_032017025.1. Taxonomy (NCBI): domain Bacteria; kingdom Bacillati; phylum Bacillota; class Clostridia; order Eubacteriales; family Oscillospiraceae; genus Hydrogenoanaerobacterium; species Hydrogenoanaerobacterium sp. The sequence goes on along the minus strand of NZ_DALZQO010000004.1, from coordinate 79,409 downwards.
AAAAACCAGCTATGTGCTTGCAGGTGAGGATGCGGGAAGCAAACTTACGAAGGCTCAGGGGCTGGGCGTTCCTATCCTCACCGAGGATGAGTTTAAACAGTTGATCGATTGATTTATATTAGGGCTTTCAGTAGCTCATAGTAAGACAAAAGAGGTGTTAGAAATGAAAATTGATATTATGCATATTGCCAAGCTTGCCAGACTCAAAATAGACGAAGATGAAGTTGTAAAATTTGAAGGCGAGATGCACGACATCATTGCTATGGTGGAGCAGATTCCCGAAATGGCAGATGATTACAAAGACGTTGACCCTGCACACCCTATGGAGCTTCGCAAGGATGAAATTCGCCCCTCTGTAAAACGTGAGGAGCTGCTAAGCAACGCACCGCTTGTACAGGCAGGCTGCGTGGTTGTACCAAAGACTGTTGAATAGGAGAGAACGGACAAATGGAGCTTTATTGCAAAACCGCAACCGAGCTTGCAAAAATGCTGCGTGAAAAACAGTGCAGCGCGGTTGAAATTACCAACTCTGTTTTTGACAGAATAGACGCTGTCGAAGGCAAGGTTAAGGCATATCTTACAACCGAAAAAGATTCGGCGCTGAAAAAAGCCGCCGAGGTGGATACAAAGCTTGCAGCGGGTGAAACGCTACCTGCTCTTGCGGGTATTCCCATCGCAATTAAAGATAATATCTGCACGAAGGGTGTAAAAACCACCTGTGCATCAAAAATTCTTGGTGATTTTATACCTCCGTACGACGCAACCGTTATTGAACGCCTAAAGGCAAACGATTTTATCATGGTGGGCAAGGCCAACCTCGATGAATTCGCTATGGGCGGCTCGTGTGAGAACTCCGCCTTTATGAAAACCGCCAACCCCTACGATCTTTCCTGCGTGCCCGGCGGTTCTTCCGGCGGTTCCGCTGCAAGCGTTGCGGCGGGTGAAGCCATCTTGTCCCTTGGTTCCGACACCGGCGGTTCAATCCGTCAGCCATCGGCATTTTGCGGACTTGTTGGCTTGAAACCCACTTACGGCTCGGTATCACGATATGGTTTGGTAGCGTTTGCTTCCTCGCTCGACCAAATCGGTCCCATGGGGCGTTCGGTTGAAGATGTTGCAGCCCTTTACAGCGCGATCTGCGGCAAAGATAACATGGACGCAACCTCTGTCTCCCTTTCGCAGAATGACTTCACAAAGGGGCTCGATGGCGATGTACGTGGGCTGCGCATCGGTGTGCCGAAAGAATATTTTGGTGACGGTGTGGATGAAAGTGTCAAAACAGCGGTTTACAAGGCGATTGATGAGCTGAAAAATGCGGGCGCTGTTATCAAAGAGGTATCGCTCGCTTCCACCGATTTCGCCATTTCCGCTTACTACATCATTTCCTCTGCTGAGGCTTCCTCCAATTTGGCACGCTTTGATGGCGTCAAATACGGCTACCGCGCCGAAAACTTTTCGGGCCTTACCGATATGTACGAGAAAACGCGCAGTGAAGGCTTCGGTAACGAAGTAAAACGCCGCATTATGCTCGGCACCTTTGTGCTCAGCTCGGGTTACTACGATGCATACTATAAGCGCGCAAAGCGCTTGCAGCAGCGCATTATGGCGGAGTACGATGCAGCGTTTAAGGACTGTGATGTTATCATTACCCCCACAACGCCCACTACCGCCTATAAAATCGGTGAGCGTGTGAACGATATCTTGAAGATGTATGCGGGCGATATGTGTACCGTCACCGTTAACATTGCGGGGCTTCCGGCAATGTCCATTCCCTGTGGCAGTGACGAAAAGGGCTTGCCTATTGGTATGCAGCTCATCGGCCCCAAATTCTCTGAACAGCTGCTTTTTAAAACCGCACGCTTCTATGAGAATATTTATGGCGGCTTTCATACAATACCCACACTGTAATCGGAGGTGACTGAAATGGAATATGAGATTATTGTTGGTCTGGAGGTTCATGCGGAGCTTTCGACCAAAACCAAAATATATTGCGGGTGTAGAAACGAGTTTGGCAGCGAGGTCAACTCCAACTGCTGCCCCATCTGTCTCGGTATGCCCGGTACGCTGCCCACACTGAACGAAAAGGTTGTGGAGTATGCGGTTAAAATGGGGCATGCGACCAATTGCAGCATCAACCGCATCTGCAAGCAAGACCGTAAAAATTATTTTTACCCCGACCTACCCAAAGCATATCAAATATCCCAGTTTGATATTCCACTGTGCGAAAATGGCTATCTTGATGTCATTATCGATGAATCGGGCGCAACCAAACGCATCGGCGTCACTCGTATCCACATTGAGGAGGACGCAGGCAAGCTGATTCATGATGACAGCTTTGCGGGCAGCTTGGTTGACTTCAACCGCTGCGGTGTTCCGCTTATCGAAATTGTTTCTGAACCGGATATTCGCAGTTCAGCCGAGGCGAAGGCCTACTTAGATACCGTCAAATCCATTCTGCAATACATCGATATATCCGACTGCAAAATGCAGGAGGGCTCGATTCGCTGTGACGTTAACGTATCTGTGCGTCCCGTGGGGCAAAAGGAATTTGGTACGCGCGTTGAGATGAAAAACGTCAACTCGTTTTCCGGCGCGGTGCGTGCAATTGAGTATGAGGCAAAACGTCAGATTGAGGTTCTCGAAAACGGCGGCACAATTACACAGGAGACCCGCCGTTGGGATGACCCGAACGGCTGCAACGTGCTTCTTCGCAGCAAAGAGGATGCACACGACTACCGCTATTTTCCCGAGCCGGATCTTCTCACTATCGTGCTGGAGCAAGAGTTTGTGGATCAGCTGAAAGCCGAGCTGCCTGAGCTGCCCAATAAAAAGATTAAACGCTACATGGCGCAGTACAGCTTGCCTCACTTTGATTCCAACCTGCTGGTGGAAAACATGAGTACAGGTCGCTTCTTTGAGGAATGCGTTGAGCTCGGCATGTGCCAGCCCAAGCTCATCTCAAATTGGCTGCTGGGCGATGTCACCCGCATTCTTCGTGAGAAGAATATCGAAATTACCGAAAGCAAGCTTACCCCGAAGAAGCTTGCCGACATGATCGTACTCATCGACCAAGGTACCATTTCCAACACGGCGGGCAAAACCGTGCTGGAGGAAATCATCTTCTCGGACAAACAGCCGAAAGAAGTGGTGGATGAAAAGGGCCTCGCACAGGTTTCTGATACTTCTGTACTCGAAAAGCTGGCAAACGATATTATTGATGCTAACCCTAAGACCGTAGATGACTACAAGGGTGGTAAAACCAATGTAATCGGCTTCCTGGTCGGTCAGTGTATGCGTCAGTCCAAGGGGCAGGGGAATCCTGCTATCCTCAAAGATATTATCCTAAAGATTATCGAATCCAAATAAAATACAGTTTTTACAGGGGCATTCGTTTTGAGCGAATGCCCCTGTTTTTTTATAGGGTGGTTCTAAAAGTGGACAAAGTGTAATAACTATTAGAGCAAGGGGTGATTGCAATGGAAAAGGATCAGTCCATCCAGCGCTTTGAAAAACTATGCAGCCTATTTCCCGATCAAATTCAGCGGATTTTACTGGTGCTCGATGAATCGGTGCAGCGCACTGCTCAAGAGATTCGGTTGCGGGTAAACCGTCCAATCCATATCTGCTGCGGAGCGGACAACTTGTTTATTACCGCAAAGGGCAGAATTACAAGGGAACTTCAGCCTGACTGTATTGCGGTTACTGCAGACGAACTGCGTGAAATATTCCGGGCGGTGTGCGGTTACTCGGTACATAGTCATCAGGCTGAAATTGCACAGGGGTTTGTTGCATTTAACGGAGGGCACCGCGTGGGTTTGTGCGGTACAGCGGTGATAAACGATGGTGCAGTAGAGGGCATGCGCGATATTTCATCGCTTAACATCCGAATTGCCAAGCAGATTTTCGGCTGTGCCGATGAAGTGCTGAAATATACAAACTTCGGGCGTAAAGGGATTTTGCTTGCCGGACCTCCGAGCTCGGGTAAAACAACTATTTTGCGTGATTTGGCTCGCCAGCTGTCGAATGGGGATGCCTGCCTCGTAAAAAAGGTTTCGCTTATCGATGAACGGGGAGAGCTTGCGGCGATGTGGCAGGGGATTCCCCAAAATGATATCGGTATTACTACCGACGTGCTCAGCGGATACAGCAAACGCGATGGCATTTTGATGGCGGTGCGTACCCTTTCACCCGAAATCATCATCTGCGACGAAATTGGCCGAGAGGCGGATATTGACGCGCTGAAAACGGGGGCAACCTGCGGTGTTAAGTTGGTTGCGTCGGTGCATGCCTCCTCTATGAATGAGGTGCTGCGAAAACCCTTTGTAAAAGAACTTGCAGATATGGATGCATTTGAAACAGTTGTTTTGCTTGAGGGCAGAAGCCGTGTAGGGAAGATAAAACAGGTGCTGCGTTTGGAGGAACAGTATGATAAGGATAATGGGTTTTCTGCTGATGATAGCCTGCAGCTCACTGGTGGGTCTGACGATGTCGTTAGGGCTGAAAAAGCGGGTGACGCAGCTCGAGGATGCGATCAGCCTGATGAGCCTTCTGGCGAGTGACTTAAAATATACAATGTCTCCCATGCAGGACGTCATGTCGCGGCTATGCCCGCTTTCCGGCACGTTGCCGTTTGTCAAAGCCTGTGCAAACCAGTGTAAAATGGGGGTTGCATTCCCAAACGCATGGCGAAAGGCACTTGCCGAAACCCCTACAAGTATGGATGATGAGGATCTCAGAATACTCTATCATCTTGGCTCGGTGCTCGGTGCAGTAGACCTTGACGGCGCTCTCAGCGAAATTGATTATGCTCAGTTTGTGCTCAAAGAGCGGCATAAGGAGGCAAAGGCACGTCAAAAGCAACTGGGAGGGTTATACCAAACACTTGGCGTACTCGCGGGTGTTGCTTTCGTTATTGTGGTTTTTTAATTCGGGTTAGGTTGTGTTTAAAAGCAAAGACAACTAAAAGCAGGGAGGAACAACAGGTGGAGGTTGATTTAATTTTCAAGGTGGCAGCCATTGGAATTATTGTGGCAGTGCTTAACCAGGTACTGATTCGCTCGGGCAGAGAGGAGCAGGCAATGCTGACTACGCTTGCGGGCCTCATTGTAGTACTGATGATCATCATCAATGAAATCAGCTTTCTGTTCGACACCGCAAAATCAGTGTTTGGGTTTTAGCGGTGAAAACAATGGATATAATTACGATTGTTGGTGTGGGCATTATCGGTGTATCACTGGCGGTGCTGCTTAAGCAGTACAAGCCTGAATACAGCCTGGCAGTTTCGCTTATCGTCGGCGTTATTATTTTTGCTCTGGTTGCCGAGAACCTTACCCCTGTACTCGACCAACTGAACCTGCTGCTCGATAACACTCAAATGCCCCGTGAATACATAGAAATACTAATTAAATCTCTCGGCATTTGTTTTATTACCCAAATAGCCTGCGATACCTGTAAGGACGCAGGGCAGAGTGCGATTGCATCAAAGCTTGAAATTGCAGGTAAGCTTTCTATTCTGCTGCTCAGCCTGCCCTTGTTCCAGGCACTGCTGTCTATCATTACCACTCTGCTGGCAGCTTAGGCGGTGATACAATGATAAAACGATTTTTATGCATCATTGCGGCAGTTCTGCTTTTCGTAACACCTTGCTATGCGCTTGATGCCGAGCTACCCGAAGAACAACTGCAACAGCAATTTGAATCAAGCGGAGCAAACGAGCTTTACGACAAAACACCAGAGGAGGCAAAAGGAATACTGGATAACCTTGGTGTGGATGAAATTGACTATAAGATGTTGCTTACACTTTCGCCCACCGATTTTTTCAAGGCACTGTGGGAGATTTTGCTTGAACAGCTGCGCAAGCCGTTGGTGATTCTTGCATCCATTTCAGGGGTTGCGGTACTATGCTCGCTGGTAGAGGGGCTCAACGTCAGCATCGGTGAACGCAGCCTCGATACTGTTTTTAATGTGGTTGCAATTCTCTGCATCTGCACTGCGGTGGTAAACCCTATTGTAGAGTGTATTCGTTCGGCAGCTTCTGCCATCCAAAGCTGTTCCGATTTTATTCTCTCGTTTATACCAGTATTTGTCAGCCTTGTTGCTGTCGGGGGGCAGCCTGTTTCCGCAACTACCTACAACACGTTTTTACTGCTTACATCCGAGGTTATATCGAAAATCACCGCCAATCAGCTTGTACCGCTTGTTACTATTTACCTTGCTTTCTGCATTGTAGGCGCGCTCACTCCTTCTATGAATCTTTCCGGTGCGGCGAGCACAGCAAAATCGGTGGTAATATGGGCACTGGGTCTTCTGGTTACGGTGTTTGTCGGCTTACTCGGCATCCAAAGCCTTGTTGCGGCAGGTGCCGATACCGTTGCCATGAAAACCGGTAAGTTCTTGCTTGGTAGCTTTGTACCCGTTGTGGGCAAGGCCCTTTCAGACGCCCTGACAACCGCGCAAAGCTGTGTTAAGCTGCTTAAAACCACGGTAGGGGCATACGCTGTGGCGGTGGCTTCACTTACCTTTTTGCCGTCCTTGCTGCAAACGGTAATCTGGTACTTCGCGGTAAACCTTGGCTCGGCGGTCAGTGATATTTTGGGTGCCCAGCAAATTGGTAAAGTGCTCAAAGCCTGCGCAACGGCACTCAGTCTGCTGCTTGCCATCATTTCATTTGTGGCGCTGCTGTTTATCATATCAACTACGATTATGCTTATTGTAGGCATGAGCTTATGAAGTGAGGTGAAACCCGTTGGAAGCAATCAAGAACTGGGCGCTTGCGGTTTGCGTTGCGGCAGTTGCGGGCAGCCTTGCACATCTCGCATTACCCAGTGGCGGAACGCAGCGAATCTATAAAATTACCATCAGTTTGTTTTTCCTCTGTTGTATTCTCTCACCAATCATGACAGGCGCTTTTAACGGGGAGTTCCAGATTGAAATGGGTACTCAGCCACAGACGGAATACCGTACGGATGCCCTAAAGGATACGATGGAAAAACAGGTGCAGGACAGCTTTGCCGCCTCAATACAAGACCTTGCACGGGAAGAACTTATCGCAATTGGTGTACAACCGCAAGAAATTTCTATAAACGTTAATACAAACGATGAAAGCGGCATATTTATTACAGAGATCATCCTTTCGCTTCACGCGGAAGATCAAAATAAACAAGCTGAAATCGAAAGCAGGATTACCCAAAAGCTCGGACTAAAGCCGGTGATACAGTTCCGGCAGGAGGTGCAATCACAAGATGGAACAAAGGCAAACGATGGATAATATCAAAGAAAAATTAAAAGGGCTGCTTCACAGCGAAGGCAGAATCAAATTGATTGTACTGCTCGGCCTTTGCGGTATTGCGCTTATATTGCTCTCTGAGTTTCTGCCGAAGCAGAGCAAAAAGCAAGCTCCGCAGCCACAGGCCAGCCAAACAAACGAAACCTATGCCATACAGCTTGAAGAAAAAATTTATGCACTGGTCACAAGCATTGAGGGTGTGGGCAAGGCGAGGGTACTGGTCACTCTGGAAAGCGGTGTGGAGTATGTCTATGCCAATGCAGAAAAGAAGAACACCGATGTCACACAGGATTATTCCGAAAATGGAATAAAAAAACTTCACGAAAAAGATAACAGTGAAAACAGTTATATCCTGGTTGATAACGGAAACGGTAAGGAGGCGCTGATAAAAACTCAGATTGAACCAAAGGTCAAGGGCGTTGTGGTAGTCTGCGAGGGCGCGGAAAGTATCGTGGTGGAAGAACGAATTATCAATGCGGTAAAAACCGCGCTTGATCTTTCATCTACACAGGTTTGTATCACAAAGATGGCCAAAGAAAAATAATTTTACATAGGAGGATTCCATATGAACATGATTTTAGGGAAAAGGCATATTATACTGGCGGCGCTGGTACTAAGCCTTGGCATTGCGGTTTACCTCAACTGGGTGTATTCCGCCAGCGGAGAAGATTTTGTTGCAACCGAAACGGCAACCGCAACCGAAACCAAAAACTATGGCGACAGCAAGTATGTCAGCCTTGACGGTGAGCAGGTACAGGTTGTAGCAAATACCAAGTATTTTAACGAAGCACGCGTTAACCGTACGAAAACCCGTGATAAAGCCATTGACAGTATCAAAAAAATGTTTAAAGACGCCGAACTGACCGAAACCGAAAAAGCAGCTTTGGCAGTACAGGCAACTACCCTTGCACAGGCAATTGAAACGGAGGGAACGGTAGAAAGCCTAATTAAGGCGAAGGGTTTTGAAGATTGTATGGTCTATCTTTCCGACGATAAGGCCGACATCATTGTGAAAGCGAGCGGGCTGCAAAAAGAAGACGTCGCTAAAATAAAAGACATCGTTCTTTCACAGACAGATGTTGCGGTAGAGAATATCTCGATTACCGAAACGAAATAAAATTATTATGAAACATATAAAATAAAATAATCTCTTCTTGCAGTTGTGTCTTTTGCTTTTTATGGTATAATATATAGAGTATATCCATGTAAAAATGTGCATGAATGTGTATTCTTTATATAGTAAAGGGAGGCCAAAGTTGTGGAAGAGAAAAAAGCAAACGAGACCATCGGCAGTTTAAAGATTTCACAGGAGGTCATTGCCACCATTGCGAGCGTTGCCACAAAAGAGATTGACGGTGTTGCGGGCATGGCAACCTGCCCTGCAACAATTAAAAAATTTTTGGTAAAAGGCTCCAATGCAAAATCAATCAGTATCTTGCTCAATGATGATATTGCCATGATTGACGTTTATGTTAATCTGAAATATGGTGCAAAAATACCCGTGGTATCTGAGAATATTCAGAAAAGCGTCAAAGAAGCAGTTCAAACCATGACCGGTATTGTTGTATCGAAAGTAAATGTATTTGTATCGGGAATTGTATTTGAAGGCAAATAATAATGGAACATACCCTCCTTTATGGGAGGGTGTGTTTTGTTGCGTACAAGGATATTTTGTACCTTTAAAAATAAAAATCGCGGAGGTAGAGCTATGACACGTAGAGATGCCAGGGAACAGGCATTCGTACTCATATTCGAAAAATCGTTTAATAAGGATGATTCTCTTGAGGATATCATCAAAAATGCGGCCGAGGGAAGAAGTATCGAGGTCGACTCGTTTGCTCATCAGCTCGCTTCCGGATGGACGTCCCATGTGGACGAGATTGACAAGCAGATTGAAAAGCATTCAACCAAGTGGAAGATGAACCGTATCTCCCGAGTGGCGCTTTCGATACTGCGTCTTTCTATTTATGAGCTTCTTTTTTCTGAAGAGATTCCGGACAAGGTGTCGATCAACGAGGCGGTTGAGCTCGCCAAAAAGTTTGGCACAGGCGAAGATTCCTCCTTTGTCAACGGTGTGCTGGGTGCGGTGGTGCGCGGCAAAACAAGCGATAAAGCCGACGCTGCGGCAGATGCCCTAGCGCAGGAGATTGCGGAAAAAATTTTAGATGAATAAAACCAGCTTACTTCAATTTGAATGAAACGGAGGTTTGTTTCATGGGCTTGTTTTTAGGGATTGACACCAGCAACTATACTACATCCACTGCGCTTTACGATAGCTCCAACGATACGGTAACACACAGCCGTAAGCTGCTGCCTGTACGCGAAGGCGAGCTTGGCTTGCGCCAAAGTGACGCTGTATTTGCCCATGTAAAGCAGCTTCCTGAAGTGATTAACAGCCTGTTGGGGGACAAGCAGTATAAATTTGACGGCGTAGGCTACTCTGCCCGCCCGCGCGATGTAGAGGGCTCTTATATGCCTTGCTTTCTTGTAGGGGAAATGCTCGCCAAAGTGCTTGCCAACCAGAGCAGCGCACCACTTTACGACTTTTCTCATCAGGCAGGGCATGTTGCGGCGGCGCTTTATTCTGCCAACCGGCTTGATTTGTTAAGACGTGAATTTGTAGCGTTTCATTTTTCGGGGGGCACTACCGAGGGCTTATTGGTAAGGCCGCACCGTGAACGCATTATGGAGCTTCAGCAGATCTCGGGTACACTTGATCTCAATGCGGGGCAGGTGGTCGACCGTGTGGGCGGTATGCTCGGCCTTGCTTTTCCTGCGGGCAAAGAACTGGAAAAGCTGGCGCTTACCTGTGAAACTGATTTTCCGATCCGTATCAAGCTTAAAGGTATGAACTGTTGCCTTTCCGGTGTGGAAAACCAGTGCCGCGACATGCTTGCAAAGGGTGCTAAGAAAAACGAGGTTGCAAAATATTGCCTCGATACCATTTGTGCCACGGTTCAGGCGATGAGCGAGGCGGTTATGCTTGAAAGCGGCGATATTCCCCGTGTTTACGCGGGCGGTGTTACCAGCAACAGTTTAATTCGCAGCCGCGTTTCGCAATGGCTTGGGGGGGTGTTTGCAACACCCGAATTGTCGTCCGATAATGCTGTGGGTGTCGCGTTGCTTGCTTATCTCAAGGCACAGGGGTCAAGACTATGTTAAACAACATACTTACGGTCTCTCAGCTAAACCGTTACATCAAGGCAATTTTTGACGATAACAAGCAGCTTTCTAGCCTCATGATCAAGGGCGAAATTTCCAATCTTTCCGACCATTTTAGTTCGGGTCATCTTTATTTTTCACTCAAAGATGCCGGGGCGTCTGTAAAGGCAGTCATGTTCAAAAGCTATGCGCAGCAGTTAAAATTTCGTCCGCAGAACGGGCAAAAGGTACTGCTTTCCTGCTCGGTGTCTGTTTTTGAACGTGACGGCATTTACCAGCTGTATGTTTACGATATTCAGCCGGATGGTGCAGGCGCACTGGCACTGGCATATGAACAGCTGAAAGAAAAGCTCGGCAAAGAGGGGCTGTTTGGCCCCGAGCATAAAAAGCCTATACCGCGTATGCCGCAAAAGATTGGTGTGGTTACCTCGCAGACAGGCGCTGCCCTGCAGGATATTCTCAATATTCTCGGCAGACGTTATCCCATCGCGACGGTTGTAGTTGCACCCGTACTAGTACAGGGAGAAAATGCGGCTGGCGACATGGTTCAGGCACTGCAGTATTTGAATGAAAACAATGCCTGTGATGTTATCATTCTTGGCAGGGGCGGCGGCTCGGCGGAGGACTTATGGGCTTTCAACAGCGAGCAGCTTGCGCGTACCATCTATGCGTCGCACATCCCTATCATCTCGGCGGTGGGGCATGAAACCGATTTTACGATTGTAGACTTTGTTGCCGACCTGCGGGCACCAACACCTTCGGCAGCGGCTGAACTTGCCGCACCTGATTTACAAGAAGTACAGTACGGGCTGGATTCTATTCAGCGCAAGCTGACTGAGAATATGTACAGCAAGTTGGGTGTGCTGAATTCAAAGCTTGCATATTACCGGCACCACAGGGCGCTGCAAAGCCCGCAAAACCTGTTAGAGCAGTATCGGAATCATCTCACCCAAAGCAGACAAAACCTGCTTACGGCAATGCGGAACCGCCTCAACGTGCAGCAGCAAAAACTTTCGCAGCAGGCAAAGCTGCTTGGCTCACTCAGCCCGCTTCAGGTATTGGCGCGAGGCTATGCCATTGCATTTGACGGCGATCAGCTGCTTACCGATAGCAGCAAGGCTTCAATCGGCGATGAATTGCGTATCCAGCTTGCAAGCGGCAGTTTACAGGCACAGGTTACCGCAATTACGGAGGAATACAGATGAAAAAGGAACTGGCACTGGAGCAGGCGCTGGAGCGCCTTGACAATATTGTTACACAGCTGGATGACGGCGGTTTGCCGCTGGATGCAGCATTAAAACTGTTTGAAGAGGGAATTGCATTGGTGCGCGTGTGCAACGGTAAAATGCAGGACGCACAACTCAAGGTGGAGATTCTCTCAAAAGAACTTCTCATAAAGCGGGAAGATACTCTGGTCTAGGAGGAAAACTATGCTCGGTTACGATGAAAAATACAAACGCTATCTCACTCAAATCGATTGCGCGCTTGACGGGTACCTAAACGAAACAGATACCGCATACCAAAGCGTAATATCGGCTATGCGCTACAGTGCGTTGGGCGCAGGCAAACGGGTGAGGGCGATTCTTTTAATAGAGTTCTGCAAGGCATGCGGCGGCACAGAACAGCTTGCAATGCCGTTTGCCTGCGCATTGGAGATGATTCACGCCTACTCGCTGATTCATGATGATTTACCTTGTATGGACAATGATGAATTGCGCCGTGGCAAACCTTCCTGCTGGAAAGCATTTGGCGAAACCACTGCGCTGCTGGCAGGCGATGGGCTGCTGACCAAAGCATTTGAAGCAGCTGCCGGCAGCACGGCACCTGCCGAATGCGCACTGCGCGCCACATTGGAACTTGCGCAAAATGCAGGCACGGGTGGAATGCTAGGTGGGCAGGTAATCGACCTTGAGGGTGAGGGAAAACCTGTGGATGAAGTGCATCTTTTGCAGATGTATTCGATGAAAACAGGTGCGCTCATCAATGCGGCGGCAAAAATCGGTTGTATTCTCGCAGGCGTTGGTGAAGAAAAAATTAATCTTGCACACCGATATGCAGAAAAAATTGGGTTGGCATTTCAGATTGTTGATGATATACTGGATGTTGCAGGGGATCAAGAAACCCTCGGTAAACCCATTGGCAGTGACGTGCAGAGCGAAAAGACGACGTTTGCCACCCTGCATGATTTGGAATATGCAAGAAATAAGGCACTGCGTCTGACCAAAGAGGCCAGGGAAATCTTAAATGAATTTACCATGGAAGATGAATTTTTATATGAACTGACCGACAGACTGGCTGTCAGAGAAAACTGATAGAGAATGGATGAGCTTATGGGAGTGCTTCGACAATTTATCGGGAACTATTACATCAATGTGGCGTTTTTGGCCTGGATTTCAGCGCAGTTTCTGAAAACACTGTTTACGCTTATCGCCACCAAAAAGTTTGTACCTGAGCGTCTGGTTGGTGCGGGCGGAATGCCCAGTTCACATTCGGCGCTGGTTTGTTCGCTGACGGTTGCATTTGCGCGCAAACTGGGCTTCGATTCATCGGTGTTTGCATTGTCACTGGCACTTGCCGGTATTGTTATGTACGATGCAATGGGTGTTCGCCGCGCCGCGGGTGAACAGGCAAAGGTACTCAATAAAATTGTATTCGGTTTTAAGTCATGGAATTGGAGTGGCGATGAGGATAATGACGATGAGAAGACAGCAGAAATTGTGGATGACATCCCTGATAAAGCGCTGAAAGAGTTCATCGGGCATACCCCTTTAGAGGTTTTAGGCGGTGCACTGCTCGGCATTCTGATTGCCATCTCATTCCCCGTTTAACAGGGCAATGCCCCTATACGGGAGCTGCATAACCGCAAAAGGAGATTTGGCCTTGCAAAAACAAACACTTCTCGACGGGATTCATTCCCCCTATGATGTAAAAAAATTAAACTATATTCAAATGGAACAGCTTTGCGAAGAAATACGCAGCCGGCTGATTCATACCATTTCCCAAACCGGTGGGCATTTGGCGTCCAATCTCGGCGTTGTTGAAATTACCGTTGCATTGCACAAGGTGTTTTCGTCGCCCACCGATCAAATCATGTGGGATGTCGGCCATCAGGCCTATGCCCACAAGCTGCTAACCGGCCGCCGAGACCGGTTTGATACCTTGCGCCAGGAGGACGGGATTTCGGGTTTTCCCAAAGCGGGTGAAAGCATCCATGATGTTTTTCTTGCGGGGCACAGCAGTACCTCACTTTCGGTAGCAAGCGGGCTTGCGCGAGCCAAAACACTTTTGCATGAGGAAGGGCATGTTATCTCCGTAATCGGAGACGGTGCCTTTACCAATGGTATGGTTTATGAGGCGATGAACAATGTCGGCCGCTATAAAGACCGAATGATTGTAATTCTCAACGACAATGAAATGTCTATTTCCAAGAATGTAGGGGCATTTGCCCGTTATCTTGCCAAAATACGTTCGAAACGTGAATACTTCGATGCGAAGGATATCATTGAAAAAGGGTTAAAATCCATCCCTGTGGTTGGAAATTCGCTGCACAAGGCGGCTGCCGCATCCAAGGCTGCAGTGAAGGATATGCTGTACAACAGTAATTTGTTTGAAGATTTTGGATTTGCCTATTTGGGCCCCGTTAACGGGCATGATATAAAAAACTTGTGTGAGGTAATGCAGCGTGCCAAGAGCCTAAACCGCCCTGTGCTGCTGCATATTGAAACACAAAAAGGGAAAGGCTACCCGTTTGCTGAAGAAAACCCCGGCGCCTACCATGGCGTTTCGAAGTTTGATGTAAAAACAGGCAGCTCTGATATTGCCCCGGCAGACAGCTTTTCCACCGTTTTTGGCGATGCACTCACCGAGTTTGCAAAGCAGGATGAAAGTATCTGTGCAATCACGGCCGCGATGAAATACGGAACAGGCCTTGCCGGATTTGCAACTGCTTTTCCGCAACGCTTTTTTGATATTGGTATTGCAGAAGGGCATGGTGTCACCTTTTCCGCAGGGCTTGCACGCAACGGGCTCAAGCCTGTTTTTGCTGTGTACTCCACCTTTTTGCAGCGCGGCTACGACCAGATTCTGCACGATACCGCAATTGAACAGCAGCATGTGCTGTTTGCAGTAGACCGTGCTGGCATCGTTGGCGAAGACGGCGAAACGCATCAGGGGTTGTTTGACGCGGCGTATCTATCAAATATCCCCAACATGATCATTTATTCTCCGACGACTTACGCCGAGCTGCGTTATTTTACACGCAAGGCTCTCTACGAATGCAAGGGGCCGGTAGCGCTTCGTTACCCGCGCGGCAAAGAGCCTGTACTGCCTGAAAATAGTTCTACCGAGCAGGATTATCTCCTGTTGGATGAACGTAAAGCAAAAACCCTTGTCATCTCCTACGGTAAGGAGTTTGAACAGGCTTATCATGCCGCGCAAATGCTTTCACAGCGCGATTTACCGGTGGCACTCATGAAGCTTAATAAGATTAACCCTATTGAGGAGGTTTGTGTTGAACTTGCTTCTCAATACGATGCTATTCTCTTTGCAGAGGAGGGCATTTTGCAGGGGGGAATTGCAGAGCATTTCGGGCTGCGCCTGCAACGGTGCGGTTACCGCGGCAGTTATGCTGTTAGAGCGGTTGATGGAAAATTTGTCCCGCAGGCAACAGTGGTATCTTCGCTCAAAAAGTTGGGGCTCGATGCACAAAGCCTTTGCGACTTGATCGCATCTCTGTACCCTGAGCAATAAAAATTTCTGGATATATGGTGGATAACGTGAAAAAAAGACTAGATATTGCAGTCACAGAAAACGGGCTGATTGACAGCCGAGAAAAAGCCAAAAGCCTGATTATGTCAGGGCTTGTCTACGTCAATAATCAAAAGGCGGATAAACCCGGCATGGCAATTTCGGATACCGATAAAATAGAACTGCGCGGGGAAACCATGCGCTATGTTAGCCGCGGGGGGCTAAAGCTGGAAAAATCCATACCGCGCTACCGCCTCAACCTTGAAGGTGCTGTCTGTATGGATATCGGGGCATCAACCGGTGGCTTTACCGACTGCATGCTACAAAATGGCGCAGTTAAGGTGTATGCAATTGATGTAGGTTATGGGCAACTGGCATGGAAGCTGCGAACAGACGACCGTGTGGTGAACCTTGAGCGCACCAATTTCCGCTATGTTACCGAGAAAGAGGTACCCGATAAAATCGACTTTGCCAGTGTAGACGTGTCGTTTATCTCGCTAAGGCTGATTTTGCCGGTCGCCAAAACTTTGCTTAAACAAAACGGTGAGATGGTTTGCCTTGTAAAGCCCCAGTTTGAAGCAGGCAAAGGCAGAGTGGGCAAAAAGGGTGTGGTGAAAGAACCTGAAATCCATTGTGAGGTCATTGCCAAAATTGCAGATTTTGCCTACTCCATCGGCTTTTCGGTGCTCGATGTCGATTACTCTCCCATCACAGGACCGGAGGGGAATATCGAATATCTGCTTTATATCAAAAACGATGATGGTTCCGTTCACAATGTCGACAAAGAGACAATACAAAATACAGTAGAAAGCTCTCATAGCAACTTGCAATAAAGGCGGGTATCATACCGCACTAGGGGCAAAGGAATGAAACAACGATGAAGGCAATTATTATTCCAAACTTTCAAAAAGAACATGCTGTAAGGTGCCTGAACGAAACTCTTGATGTGCTGTATAAAATCGGCATTGAGGCATACCTCGACAGCTCGTATCGGCAGTATGTACGCAGTGAGCGCGTCGTTTTTTGTGAGTTTATTAACGCTGTCAGTCATATGGATGTTATCATTGCCATTGGCGGTGACGGTACCATCATCCACAGCGCCAAGTACGGCATCAAACACAATCTGCCCATACTGGGCATTAATGTTGGGCGGCTGGGCTTTCTCGCACAATTGGAGTGCGATGAGCTTTATAAGCTCTCTCGTTTGGCGGAAGGCAGATATACCGTTCAAAATCATATGCTGATTGAGGCGAAAATCCAAACCGATTCCGAACAGCTGGTATGCGTTGCACTGAATGATATTGCCATTACAAAGGGTGTGTTCTCGCGTATCGTTGATATTGATGTGGTTTGCGCAGATAAGCTGGTGAGTGAATACCGTGCGGATGGTGTTATTTTTTCTACTCCTACAGGCTCTACCGCATATGCAATGTCCGCAGGTGGGCCTATTGTTGACCCGAGCATTGACTCCATTGCAATGACGCCAATCTGTCCCCATTCGCTGTTTTCTCGTTCGGTACTTTTTTCGCCCGAAAAGATACTTACCGTGCATGCCAAATACATCAACAATCAAAATGACCTGTACCTATCTGCGGATGGAGAGCGTCCCATTAAAATACGGCAGGACAGTCAGGTAATTATTAAGAAATCAGACCTTACCGTAAGGCTTATCAACTTTGGTGAACGGGATTTTTATGAGATACTAAACTTGAAAATACTGGGAAGAGGGCAGAAGAATGAAATCGAAGAGACATGAAAAGATACTGGAATTGATACTCGATAATGTTATTGATACCCAGGATGAACTTCTGCGCCTTTTGAAAAAGGAAGGCTACCATGTGACGCAGGCAACGGTTTCTCGCGATATCAAGGATTTACGGTTGATTAAAACACTGTCTTCCGATGGGCGCTACCGCTATACCTTTGTCACGCCTGAAAAAACAGCCAATGTTTCCACACGGTTTCGCGCCATTTTTACCGAGACGGTTATCTCGGTGGATTATGCAGGGCACACTGTTGTGGTAAAATGCCACCCCGGTATGGCAAATGCCGCTTGTGCGGCACTTGACCTGCTTAAGCTGGATAATATTGTTGGTACACTTTCGGGTGATGATACTTTTTTCATTCTCACCCGTGAAACTACCGACGCTCAAAAATTAGTACAAGAGTTGCAGACCTATATTGCAAGGTAGGTGACATCATGCTGACACAACTTTACATTCAAAATATTGCCGTAATTGAAAAGACCTCGATTGAATTTCAGCCGGGGTTCAATATCTTTACGGGTGAAACAGGCGCCGGTAAATCGATTCTAATCGATGCTATCAGCGCTGTTTTGGGCTTTCGAACCTCGCGTGACCTTATCCGTACCGGTGCAGATAAGGCAATTGTAACCGCACTGTTCGATCGCTTATCGCAGGACACTGTCGATGCGCTTGCCGAATTTGGCTATGAGCCAGAAGAAGACGGTTCGCTTTTGCTTTCGCGCGAGTTTTCTGCCGAGGGTAAAAACACCTGTAAAATCGGCGGAAGGCCCGCCACCGTTTCTATTCTGCGGGAGGTAGCGCAAACACTCATCAACATTCATGGCCAGCACGACAACCAGGCGTTGATGGCGCCGGACAAGCACATCAAATTTATCGATAGCTTTGCCGATACCGAAAATCTTCTCGCATCTTACAGGCAGCAATACGCACAACTGCAGGATATCAGAAAGCAACTCGAAAAACTGAATGTTGATGAAGCGGAAAAAGCATATCGCATCGACCTGCTAACTTATCAAATTGATGAAATTTCCGACGCAGACCTCAAACCTGGTGAAGAAGAAGAGCTTATCGTACAAAAAAAGAGGATTGGAAACTCTGCTAAAATAGTTGAAAGCATTACACAGGCAGATGCCGCACTCAATGGCGATGATGAAAGCGAAGGGCTTGTTGCCATGCTGGGTACCGCAAAAGACGCGATTGCTATGGCTGGCCGGTATTTTACCAACCTTGAGGAGATGGCGGCACGCGTAGACGAGATTTACTATGAGCTGCGTGAATATGCTTCGGATATTCGAAACTACACCACCGACCTTGATTTTGATGAGGGAGATATCGACCGCATTGAGCTGCGTCTGGATACTATTTATAAACTGAAACACAAATATGGCTCTTCTGTTGAGGAAATCCTCAGTTATCTCGAAAAATCCACCGAGGAGCTTTCCTCTATCAACCACTCTGAGGAGCTTCAGCAGAAACTGAACGCCCAGCTTGCACAGGTGACCTACAATGCGCAAAAAATGGCGGAGGAACTTTCTGAGCGTAGGCAACAGGCAGCAATACTGTTTACCGATGCTGTAGGAGAAGAGCTGAAGTTTTTGGATATGCCGTTTGTTCGCCTTGAGGTAAAGAATGAGATTGGTGCATTGTCGGCAGATGGCATCGACAATATGGAATTTATGATTTCTACCAACCCCGGTGAGCCGCCAAAGCCGCTTTCTAAAATTGCCTCGGGCGGCGAGCTTTCACGCATTATGCTTAGCCTTAAAAATGTAATTGCAGACAAAGATCAAGTTGGTACGCTTATTTTTGATGAAATTGACACCGGCGTAAGCGGGCGGGCTGCGCAGAAAATCGGGCAAAAGCTGGCGCAGGTATCTAAGGGGCGTCAAATTATCTGCGTTACTCATCTTGCTCAGGTCGCATCCTATGCGGACAATCACCTGCTGATTGAAAAAAACATACGCAATGCCCGAACATATACCGAAGTTCATTCGCTCGATAAAGCAGAGCGCATCCATGAAATAGCCCGTATCATAGGCGGCGCCGATATCACCGATACGGTACTGAAAAATGCTGAAGAAATGCTCAGGCTGGCGGAAAAACAGGCTTGACAAATATTTTTTAATGTGATATAGTCCCAGTAATGGCTATGAAGAGAACGAGTAGCCGTGCAGGTTCATTACAGAGAGCTTTTGGTTGGTGCAAAAAAGCATGAGCGGTGCGGTGAATACATCTCGGAGCTGCAAAGGCGAATGAGCAGTAGTTTTTGTCGGGGGCGCCCGTTACAGCGTTAAGGTATGATAGTACCTGATGAGGTTATGGTCGTGAGGTCATAACGAATTAGAGGTGGTACAGCGTTTACGACGCCCTCTATCTGCAGTATGCGGATAGAGGGCTTTTCTTTATATCCGCAGCAATATACAAATTTAAAGGAGAAAGATCAATGACCGTATTCGAAGAACTAAAACGCCGTGGCCTAATTGCGCAAATGACACATGAAGACAAAATTAAAGATATGCTGGAGAATGAAAAAACAACCTTTTACATCGGTTTTGATGCAACGGCAGACAGCCTGCATGTGGGGCATTTTTTGCAGCTGATCGTTATTCAGCATATGCAGCGTGCCGGGCATACGCCCATTCTGCTTTTGGGTACCGGTACTACCATGGTTGGCGACCCTACCGGCAAAACCGATATGCGCCCCATGCTTACCAAAGAACAGATCGACTACAATGCAGATTGCTTTGTGCAGCAGATGTCTAAGTTTGTGGATATGGACAATGCCATTGTGGAGCAAAACGGCGACTGGCTGTGTGAGCTAAAATACCTTGAAATGCTGCGCGATGTGGGTGCTTGCTTCTCGGTGAACAAAATGCTTACCGCAGAATGCTTTAAATCCCGCCTTGCAGTGGGTCTGTCATTTATTGAGTTTAACTACATGATCATGCAAAGCTACGACTTTCTGCACCTGTACAGAACCCATAATTGCCGTATGGAGCTTGGCGGAGACGACCAGTGGAGCAATATTCTCGGCGGTGTTGACCTTGTTCGCCGTAAAGAGCAGGCAGAGGTGTGCGGTATGACCTTTACCTTGCTCACCACCAAAGAAGGCAAAAAAATGGGTAAAACCGAGAACGGTGCAATCTGGCTCAACCCCGAAAAAACCACCCCGTACGACTTCTTCCAATACTGGAGAAATGTCGATGACGGTGATGTTATCAACTGCTTAAAGCTGCTCACTTTTGTACCCATTGAAGAAATTGAGGCAATGGAGAGCTGGCAGGGCAGTGAACTGAACAAAGCAAAAGAACTGCTTGCTTACGAGCTGACAAAGATGGTTCACAGCAAAGAAGATGCAGACAAAGCACTGGAAGCAGCTCGGGCTGTATTCGGTACCGGTGCACACAGTGAGAACATGCCCACCACACAGCTTTCTACAGACGATTTTACCGATGGCAGCATCAATATGCTGGATCTCCTTGTGAAAACCGGTCTTGCCCCCTCCAAAGCAGAGGCGCGCCGCTTGGTACAGCAGGGTGGTATTTCGATTGATGATGTAAAAGTTTCCGATCCAATGATAACATTTCCTGTATCTGAGTTTGATGCAAACCATAAAATCATTAAAAAAGGCAAAAAAGTGTTTCATAAAGTGACGCTATAATGCAAAGGGACGGAAATTTTTCCGTCCCTTTTTGTTCTGTTTTCGTCTTTTTAAGGACATTTTATTTGGTTGGAAGAGGTACGCCAAAGTTTGCGTACAACCTGCCTGCATAGGTTCTTCCTACATTTTTAGTTGCATATAGATATTAAGACGTTGTATAATGGAAGGGAAAAATTGCGCGTTGCAGCCCAAGGCGCAAGAACGGCCCTGTGTCAGAAGTCAAACAGAATAGGGGTGTAGTACCATGATAGGCGATTTACATTGCCACACAAAGTTGTCCGATGGTTCTATGGGGCTGGAGGATGTTATCTACTTTGCAAAACGTGCAGGGCTGGATTTTGTTTCCATCACCGATCATGACACCATGGCAGGGATTACACGTGCAGTGGTTTTAGGCAAACGCTACGGCATTAATGTGATACCGGGTGTAGAGTTTTCCTGCATCGATAACCAGCGGGGGCGTAAGGTGCATATTCTGTGCTACCTGCCCCAAAAGCCCGACCGGTTAGAGGGTTTGTGTAACAAGATTTTGGATGGGCGCACCAAAGCCGGGCTTGAAATGATAAAGCGTGTTTCACGGTTTTATCCCATCACTGCTGATTTTGTAGCACGCTATTATGCAGGCAGCAAATCTATTTATAAGCAGCATATTATGAATGCACTTATGGATCTCGGTTACACCGACCGTATTTTCGGCGACGTGTTTACCCAGTTGTTCGACAGCGAAAAAGGCTTAATTTGTGTTGATGTCGAATATCCGGATACCTATGAGGTTTTGGATCTCATCCACCTTGCAGGCGGTATCGCCGTGCTTGCACATCCGCATGAATACGATTCTTTAGAGTTGCTCAATGAGCTGCTTGAAAAAGAAATACTTGACGGTATCGAGGTGTATCATCCCAGAAACACCGAGGAAGACACGAAAAAGCTCGAACAGTTGGCTGACCGATACGGTGTACTCAAGTTTGGAGGAACCGATTTTCACGGCTTTTATACGAAGAGCTACAGCCCGCTTGCAACCTGTGTAACGCCGCATGAAACCCTGAACCAAATATTTAAGCAAAAAAAGCAGAGCGTTTAGGCAATCGGTCTGCAAATAAATAGGAGCGATGGAATTAAGCATGGACGTAAAAAAAGCAGCACTGCAAAAGCATTATGAATGGAACGGAAAAATTGAGGTAATTTCCCGCGCGCCAATTCGTTCGCGCGAGGATCTCTCTCTTGCATATACCCCGGGCGTAGCAGAGCCATGCCTTGTAATTGCGCAGGATGAAACAAAAGCATATGAACTAACCCGAAAAAACAATCTTGTGGCTGTTATCACGGATGGTTCTGCGGTGCTTGGCCTAGGTGATATCGGCCCTTCTGCAGCAATGCCAGTAATGGAGGGGAAATGTGCATTATTTAAGGCATTTGCCGACGTTGACGCATTCCCAATTTGCGTAGACAGCAAGGATGTAGATACAATTGTAGAAACAATTGCCAACATTTCAAAAAGCTTTGGCGGCATCAATTTGGAGGACATTGCTGCTCCCCGCTGTTTTGAGGTTGAGGCTAAACTCAAGAAACGCTGTGACATTCCCGTTTTTCACGATGATCAGCACGGCACCGCAATCGTAGTTGCAGCGGCTTTAATCAATGCGGTTAAAGTAACAGGCAAAAAAATAGGGAAGATTAAAATTGTTGTAAACGGTGCAGGTGCTGCCGGTATTGCAATTGCAAAGCTGCTCATTCAATTAAATCTTGGCGAGGTAGTTATGTGCGATAAAGAGGGTGCCATCTTTAATGGTGCCCCATGGCTAAATGCCGCACAAAATGAAATGTCACAAATTACTAATCAAAATGGGGAACAGGGTGCCTTAAAGGATATCGTTGCCAATGCCGATGTTTTCATTGGTGTGTCGCGAGGCGGTTTACTTACGGCCGATATGGTTGCATCTATGAATAACGGCATTGTGTTTGCCTTGGCAAACCCCACCCCTGAAATTATGCCGGACGAGGCAAAACGCGGCGGGGCGGCGGTAGTGGGTACCGGCCGTTCCGATTTTCCCAATCAGATCAACAATGTGCTTGCGTTCCCTGGAATATTCAAAGGTGCATTACAGGTTCGTGCGCGCGACATTACCGAGGGTATGAAGGTTGCTGCGGCATATGCCATTGCCGCTATGGTACCCGATGATAAGCTGAATGCAGAATTTATTTTACCCGATCCGCTCGACCCCAAAACAGCAGCCGGTGTTGCACAGGCCGTGGCGGAACAGGCAGTGAAAGAAGGCATTGCGAGAATATAAAGGATATAGAAAGGTAGTTATTGATGATTAGTACATACAGACCAAAGGGAGTGTGCAGTCAGCTCATTAAGCTGGATGTGGAAGATAATATAATTAAATCAGTGGAATTTTTAGGTGGATGTGCAGGCAATGCAAAAGGAGTTTCAGCTCTCGTTCAGGGCAGACCCGTCGATGAAGTGATTGTGCTGCTCAAAGGAATTTGCTGTGGAATGAAAGCAACATCCTGTCCCGATCAGCTTGCCTGTGCGCTGGAAGCAATCAAGCAAAAATAAGTTTAAATAGAGGAAGGGGTTTGCAGTGTTGAACGATCAAAATAAACTGTTTGAGGATAGTGATATTAAAATTGCAGGAGTTGTCAATGAAAAAGCACTCGATGATGGCGAACTTGCCGCAATGGAATTTAATGAGCAAAAACAAAACGGCAACATTGAAAAAGCATATACACTCGGCAAGCGTCTTTCCGAATTACTTTTTACAACAGATGATATTCTTGCGGCACACTGCTGTAAAAAATATGCTGCCAATGAAATTGTCAAAAGCAATGCACAGGTGCTGTTTGCCTTTATCGTGGATAAGGTGCTGGAGCATGGTTGCCCCAATTCGGTGACGGCGCAGACTGCCCTTAATTATTTTCATGAGCAGGTTCGCGAAAAATCTCCTGAGAGCTACCAGACAATTGTAGAAAGCGGTGCATTTTCCCTTTACCTGTTGTGTAGCAGGGACGAAAAAATGTCGCAATCCTGCATTGGCAACGCTTTTGCAGATGGCTGTGATATGGAGCAGGATGCAGCGGTGGTAAGGCTTGGTGACGACCTTTATAACACCTATTTTCATATTTGCAGCAAAGAGCTGCAAAATGCAAAATTTATAAAATAGCGCTTACTGTAGAAAAAGAAAACCGAAGGGCGATTGCCCTCCGGTTTTCTTTTTTTTGCTCGTCACTTATCCATTAGTCGTAGCATCTAAGTTAGGATCAGCAGCAATCATTGCCACAGTTGTTGTTGCAACCGCCACAGCCACCACCGCAGCCGCAGCCACCGCCGCAACCGCCACAGTTGTTGCCGCAACCGCAGTCATTGT